>JACDHG010000191.1 GCA_013821195.1 Propionibacteriales bacterium | reverse complement strand
TCACCCACGAGGTATCGCCGGACATCTCTATTGGTGGTTGGTTTTCCCATTCCATGGCATCGTCTTCGGCAGCATGCAGCGCAACATGGCGCAAGCAGCGGAGCGCCTCGGTGGGCCACCCGCCGGCGAGGTTCGCACGCATGGCGGTCCCGCGAGCCGGCGAGGCCAACCCTGACTGACCTCGCCGCCGGAGGGCCAGCCGTCCGTGGCAGGGTGGGACTCATGACCGAGACGCCAGGCACGACAGACCCGATGGACGCCGCAGAGCAGGCCGACATCCCTGAACAGTCCGAGCAGCTGAGCCAGGAGCAGCCGTACGACAGCTTGGTCGACAGAGGCGTCGAGGACGTCCTCGACGAGGGGTTCTCGCCGCCTGAGCAGTGGTCTTCGGCCGAGCGGTTCGGCAACACGCTCGAGGAGCAGCGCGAGGGCGAGTCGCTGGAGGAGCGCCTGCGCCAGGAGGTCCCTGAGGAGCAGCCTGTCTTCGGGGAGGACCCCGAAGCCGCTCTCTCCGTGGCTGCTGAGGACGACGTCCTCGACGACGGTGAGGTCGGCGACGAGCGAGCCGGGCGACTCGTCGACCTCGACCAGGGCATCGGTCCCGACCAGGAGAAGGATCTCGTCGGCGACGAGGTAGGGATCGACGGTGCCGGCGCGAGCGCCGAGGAAGCAGCCGTCCACATCGTCGACGACGACACCGTCTGACCGGCGCCGGCTTGTCGTCGGCGACCCCTCAGCTCAGGTGGTCCGGATCGACGTCTGACTTGTGGCCGCGGTCGGCACCGACGCCGTGCCCTGACCCCCCCGAGCTCCTGGGTCGCGACGCCGCCGGCTCGACCCGGATGATGATCGACTTCGACGTCGGGCAGTTGCTGCCGAGAGCCGTCGAGTCAAGGGGCACCAGTGGGTTGGTCTCCGGATAGTAGGCAGCCGCGCACCCCTTGGGGGTGTCGTACGTCACGACTCGGAAGTCAGGGGCGCAGCGCTCACTTCCGTCGGTCCACTCACTGATGAGATCAACCTGTTGACCCTCGTGGAGGGCAAGCTCGGCGACGTCCTCACGATGCACGAACACCACGCGGCGTCCGTTCTTGATGCCTCGGTACCGGTCGTCAAGTCCATAGATCGTCGTGTTGAACTGGTCATGACTGCGGATAGTCTGCAGCAGCAGCCGGCCCTCGGGGACGTGCAGCACGTCCAGCGGGCTGGCCGTGAACACCGCCGCTCCCTGCTTCGTCGCAAACGTCCTGGAGTCCCTCGGCGGGTGCGGCAGGACGAAGCCGCCGGGGCGGTCGACCTTCTCCGCGTACGCGTTGCAACCTGGAACCACCTTGGCGATGGAGTGCCGGATGTTGGTGTAGTCGGATCGGAAGCCCGCCCACGGTATGCCGTACCGGTCCCCCAGCGTGGCCAGCGCGAGGCTGCACACGATGTCGACCTCGGAGCGGAGCTGGTCGCTGGCCGGGCGCAGCGGCCCTTTGGACGCGTGGACTGCCGACATCGAGTCTTCCACCGTTACGCGCTGCTCGATCCCCCCGGTCAGGTCCTTCTCGCTACGCCCCAGGGCGGGCAGGATCAATGCGGTCTCGCCGCAGACGACGTGGGAGCGATTCAGCTTCGTGGAGACGTGCACCGTGAGCTTCGTCGACCGCATCGCCTCCTCGGTGACGACGGTGTCTGGGGTGGCCGACACGAAGTTCCCTCCCATGCCGAAGAAGACGCGAGCCTTCCCGTCGCGCATGGCCCTGATCGAGTCGACGGTGTCGAGGCCGTCCTCGCGCGGCGGGTCGAAACCGAACTCGGCTTGGATGGCGTCAAGGAAGTGCGCGGGCGCCCGCTCCCAGATCCCCATGGTGCGGTCGCCCTGCACGTTCGAGTGACCACGCACGGGGCAGAGACCGGCACCGGGTTTGCCGATGTTGCCCTGGACCAGGGCGACGTTGACGATCTCCTTGACCGTGGCGACGGCGTTGCGGTGCTGGGTGATTCCCATCGCCCAGCAGGTCACGGTGCGCCCCGACGACGCGAACATGTCGGCGGCGCGCTCGATCTGCTCTCGCGTCAGCCCGGTGGCGACGAGGACCGCGTCCCAGTCGACCGCACGGACGTTGCGAGCCCATGCGTCGTACCCCGTCGTGTGGTCCGCGATGAAGTCGAGGTCGAGCACCGTGCCAGGCCTGCCGGCGGCCGCGGCCGTAGCCTCCTTATCGACGAGCAGTGCCCCGATGGCCTGGAACAGCGCAAGGTCGCCGTTCACCTTGATCGGCAGGTGGACGTCGGCCAGGCCGGTCCCGACTCCTGAGAGTCCCCGGGGGGTCTGGGGGTTCTTGAACCGGAGCAGCCCGGCCTCGGCCAGCGGGTTGACCGCGAGGATCTTGGCGCCGTTCTGCTTGGCCTTCTCCAACGCTGTGAGCATGCGAGGGTGGTTCGTGCCGGGGTTCTGCCCGCAGATCACGATCAGCTCGGCGTTGTAGATGTCCTCCAGGCTGACGCTGCCCTTACCGATCCCGATGGTCTCGGCGAGGGCCATCGACGTCGACTCGTGACACATGTTCGAGCAGTCCGGCAGGTTGTTCGTGCCGAACGCGCGGGCGAAGAGCTGGTAGCTGAACGCGGCCTCGTTGGAGGTCTTGCCCGAGGTGTAGAAGATTGCCTCGTCCGGGCTTGCCAAGGTGTTGAGCGTGTCGGCGATGAGGCCGAAGGCGTCGTGCCAGGCGATCGGCTCGTAGTGCGTCGCTCCGGGACGTCGTATGACGGGGTGGGTGATGCGGCCTTGTTGACCGAGCCAGTAGTCCGTGCGGCCGGCGAGCTCGTCGAAGCTGTGGGCGGCGAAGAACTCCGAGTCCACCCGGAGCAGCGTCGCCTCCTCGGCCACCGCCTTGGCGCCGTTCTCACAGAACTCCGCCGTGTGGCGGTGGCTCGGGTCAGGGTCCGGCCACGCGCATCCTTGGCAGTCGAAACCGTCGACCTGATTGAGCTTGAGGAGCGTGCGTGCGGTGCGGGTGATCCCCATCGACTGGATGCCCCGCTTCACCGAGACGGCTACCGCCGTCAGGCCGCCCGCCGAGCGCTCCTGAGCTCCGACGCCGAGCCTGGACTCGTCGATGTCGTGGCGAGGGGCTCTCCTGAGCGAAACCATCATTGTCCTCCGGGCTTGTGTCTGAGCCTTCACCGTACCCAGTGCCCTGAGTCAGCCGAAGGCGTAGTAGCGCAGGTACAGGTACGGCCAGGCGATCGCGATCGTGACGGTCGCGACGACCAGACCGTATTTCGTGAAGTGCCAGAACGAGATGGGATGGCCGTTGCGCGGCGATGCCGATGATCACCACGTTGGCGCTGGCGCCGACCGCGGTGGCGTTGCCGCCGAGGTCAGCTCCCAGCGCCAGCGCCCACCACAGTGCGTTGGCCTGGGGAGAGCCGTCTCCGGACGCGACAAGCCCGTCGACGAGCGGCGACATCGTCGCGACGTACGGGATGTTGTCGACGATCCCCGAGAGCAGCGCCGACCCCCACAGCAGGACCGACGAGGCGAGGAAGTACCTGTCGCCCACCTGCTCTGTCACGACCTTCCCCACCGCCTCGATCACCCCAACCTCGACCAGCGCGCCGACCATGATGAACAGGCCCATGAAGAACACCAACGTCGGCCACTCGACCTCTTCCAGGAACTCGGGGGGATCCAGCTTGGAGACCGCGACCAGGGCACCCGCACCGAGCAGCGCTATCAACGACGGCTCGAGGTGGAGTGCTGAGTGAGCGATGAAACCGACCATCACGGCGATCAGGACGATCCCCGAGCGCAGCAGGAGGCCGCGGTCGCGGATGGCCTCACGCTCGTCGAGCTCCATCACGGCCGCGACTCGCTCCTCGTCGTACGTGAAGGCGGACCGGAACATCACCCGGCACATGGCGATGAACACCACGAGCAGAACGACCACGATGGGGGCGAGGTTGACCACGAAGTCGTTGAAGCTCAGACCCGAGCGGCTGGCGATGATGATATTCGGGGGGTCACCGATGAGAGTCGCGGTGCCACCGATGTTGGAGGCCATGACCTCGGCCAGCAGGAACGGCACCGGTGGGACGCCGAGTCGGTCACAGACGAGAAACGTGACGGGAGCGATCAGGAGCACCGTGGTGACGTTGTCGAGCAGCGCGGACGCCACGGCAGTGATGAGGACCAGCATCACCATGACCGCGAAGGGTCTGCCGCGAGCACGCTTGGCGGCCCAGATCGCCATGTAGTCGAACACGCCGGTCTGCTTCAGGACGCTGACGATCACCATCATGCCGAGCAGGAGGAAGATGACGTTCCAGTCGACGCCCGTCTCCTCGCTGAAGAACGCGACGCGTACGTCGACGACTCCGATGACGACCATCGCGGCTGCCCCCGCCAAGGCTGCAGCCACCCGGTGAATGCGCTCGGTGGCAATCAGCACATACGCGCCGACGAAGACGGCGATGACCAGGGTCGTCATGCCGACGCAGGCGCTTCGGGGACCAGGTGGCTCAGCAGGCGGCTGACGGTGATGGCGCCGAGGATGTCGCCGCCCTCGATGACTGCCACGACGGGACTGTGCATCCGCGCCATGACGGCCGCCACCTCGATCGTGGTGGCGTCACCGTCGACGACAGGGAGCTCGTCCATGTCCTGCCTGGGCGGCAGCACGTCCCGCACGGTGCTCGCGGACAACTTCCCCCACATCTGGTCGGACGCTCTCTCACCGAACACCCGGGCGAGCGCAGGATCGTCCTGCACATACCGGGGGATGAGGAACCGCAGCACCTGCGATCCCGGCAGCACCGTGTACGGGTGCCCTTCCTCGTCACAGACGATGATCCCGGGCAGTCGCTGCCCGGCCATTGCCTGAGCTGCCTCCGTCGCCTGGGAGTCGAGCGCAACGGTGGGATAGGGCTCGGACAGCTCGCGTGCACGCATCGGGACTCCTCATGGTCAGGCGGATCTACGTTGCCGACCAGACTTCCCGGCGCACCGGGACACAGTCTAGGTGCTCGCGGTCAGAGCCTGCCGGGGACTCCCCGACGTAAGGCAGGGCAACCGCCACATCTGTGAAACGTTGTGTGATGGGAGAGGCAAGGGCGTCATGGTCACGGTCGACCAGGCGCGCGACATCGGCCCAGGCGGGCCCGATCGGGCACGTTCTACGCGGGGCTGTGGGGCCACGAGGACGCCGACACCTGGTGGGTCGTCTACTGGGATCGGGAGTGGATCGTGGAGGAACGCCCGGAGTTCATGGCGTCCCTGGCGGATTCGCCTTGGTGGACAAGCGCAAAGGGGCGCCGCACGCTGACGACGTACCCGGAAAGCCCGTCCGAGTGGGCCCTTACCATGTGTTGAACGGGGCGACGGATGGACCTCACCCGCCCGTGGAGAGCTCTAGGA
>JACDHG010000052.1 GCA_013821195.1 Propionibacteriales bacterium | reverse complement strand
GCGAGGTCGCAGGGCAAGGACCCGTCGACGATGCCCAAGCTGCTGCAGCTGCACATGTCGTGGGCGCCGACCGACGAGCGGGCGCTCGAGAACGCGATGACCGAGTGGCCCAACGGGGGCATGAGGTTTCCGAAGCAGGACGTGCGTTCGCCGTACGATTTCGCGCAGCTGGCCGCGCTGGTACGACCCGAGGACTTCGAGGGCCGGATGGTGATCTCGTCGGACCCGGACGTGCACCGTGCCGAGATCCAGCGGTTCCTCGACCTCGGCATCACCAGGGTCTACCTGCACAATGTCGGTCGCAACCAGGCCGAGTGGATGGATGTCTTCGGTCGCGACGTGCTCCCGAAGCTCCACCGCTGAGGCGCGCACGAAGGCGTCCGCCACTGAGGTCGGCTCAGCAGATATTGACGATGTCCAGGCCGACGTCGCCGCCGAAGCCGCCGTTCTTGTTCCCGGCGCCGACATGCAACTCGTCTCCTTCGAGGATCGAGGCGTAGAGCACTCGGATCCTGGAGGTCTCCGCTGAACGGGACCGTGGTGGTCAGAAGCTCGGCACGAACAGCTCGATCCGAGAGCCGATGGGCACGAGCTGGCCCGAGTCGATGTTCTGGAACGTCACCGGTGGCTGACCGCGGTTGCCCGACAGAGTCGATGCCTGGTCCACGACGAGCTTGAGCCGGGCGTCGGCAAGGTCGGCCGCCGCATCGCGAAGTCGCTGGCCACGGCACGGCGGGACCACGGTGAACCCGTCGGGCACGACCCGCATCGACGCGGCGACCTCGACGACCACCGACCTGTCCGGCGACCGAACCACCATCGAGAACCCGGAGCCAGGGACAAGCAGCGTCTGCTCGTAGCCGGCATCCGTGCGGCTCACGGCTGTCCCGAGCACGACGCGGTCGCCGACCTCGCCGACCTCGTCAGGGGCAGCGCGATATGGCGACGGGTATGGCGGCGGGTCGGCGAAGGTGATGCTCGAAGCGCCGGGGCTGGTCGCACAGCCTCCCTCGACAGCCGCATCGGGATAGATCACGGTGTCGGAACCCTCGCTGCCACAGGAGACGGCGTTGTGCTCCCAGCGGGTCGGGACTGCGACGGCGACGTCGCCGTAGCCGACCAGGCGGGTGCCGGGAGGGGCGACGGGGAAGCTCGGCGATGTGGGCAGCGCGGCGCGCGCGTCCGGCTGGTCCGGCCACCACCGGACCGCGACCACGCTGGCGAGCACGAGCACCGTGGCGGCGCCTGCGAGGAGTGCGGGTCGGGTCCGGGACCGGCGTGATGAGATGCCTGCGGTACCGGTGCGGATCCTTGCCAGCAACGGCTCCACGTCGACCTCGCCTCGGTGGTGTTGCTCCAGGCACGCGGCCACCTGCGCTGCGACCTGATCGCGGCCGCCGGCGTCGCGCCGGCCGGCGATCTCATCCTCGGTTGTCGGGCCAACCGTCATACCGACCTGGTCGAGTCCGCGGCGGACCCGGCGACCGACAACGAGTGCGGGGGCCCCGACTGCCTGTGCGACGGCGCTGTCGGGGAGCTGCTCGAACAGGTGCCATACGAGGACCATCCGGTCGCGGGGTGCCAGATCGAGCACCGCCTGCCAGACGGCGTCGGCGCCCTCCGGTGTCGCTGCTGCCGTTCCGAGCTCGTCGGCAAGCACGAGAGCCGCCTCCTGGCCGGTGCTGCCTCGCCGTCGGTGGGTGCGGCGGGCGGACACAGCCAGGCTGCGTCTGGCGGCGCGCAGCTGAGCCTGGCTGTCAACGCGGCCCGGCCAGGTCCGAGACATCACGATGAACGCGTCGACGACCACGCGGTCGGCCTCGACCCGATCCCCCGTCAGGAGGTCGGCAACCTGCGCCAGCCGCCGCAGATGGCGCACAGCGAAGGCGTCGAAGTCGGTAGCTGGCGGCGGGCGCATCACTGCAACAGTGACAGATGCCGCTGCGGCCGACCTGAGCCACTGCTGAGAATCCGTAAGGTTGCCGTCGTGACCATCCACTCCGACCACCCGTTTCTCGATCCCGAGTCCGAGCGGGACCAGGTACGTCGGCTTCGTGGTCGACTCGGTGGCACAGTGTCGCTGTGGACCACCGGGTCCGGCCGGGACCGGGTCGGCCTCACAGTGTCGTCGTTCGTCGTGGCGCGCGGTAGACCCGGCCATGTGATGGCGCTGCTCGATCCCGACTCCGACTTCACCACAGCCGTGCAGACGCAGGGGGTGGCGGTCGTGCAGCTGCTGGAGTGGGTGCATCGCGACCTTGCCGACGCCTTCGCCGGACAGGCACCCGCCCCGGGAGGAGTGTTCCGGCTGGGGGAGTGGACCGAGACGACGTGGGGGCCGCTGCTGACCGGCTGCAGTGCTTGGGCCGGGGTGCGGATCGTGACGGGGCAGCCGTCGGAGGTGGGGTGGTCGCTGCTCGTCGACACCGTCGTCGAGCACATCGAGGTCGGAGCCGAGAGGCAGCCGCTCGTCCATCGCCGCGGCCGCTACCAGCGTCCCAGCTGACCTCCAACCGCTGCATCAAGCTCAGCGGCTGTACGTGTGCGCCGCCTCGGTTATGGATCGCTGCGGGCCGGACCAACAAGACAGGCGCTCTTGCTGATCTGGTCAAGGTCTGATCCGACCAGCTGCGACGAATGCGGCACGATGGTCGGGTGCAGACTGACTGGTTCGGTACGCCGTTGAGGCCACTGGCCGGCGGCTACAGCGGAGAGACCTTCCTCGTGGGTGGCGACGGTGACGAGCAGGTGCTGCGCATCTACGGGCGCAGTCCGCACCGTTGTCACGTCGATGCCGCTCTGCTGCGACTGCTCGAGGGAATCATCCCGGTGCCGCGGATTCTCGAATGCCGCCCGGCGGTCGGGGACAACCCGGGCGTCCTCGTCACCGAAAGGCTGCCCGGGGTCCGTCTCGACCTAGTGCTCGCTGAAGGGAGCCCGAATCGGCTATCAGCCATCGGCCACGACCTCGGGAAGATCCTCGCCGCACTCTCGGGCATCCCACAGGTCAGGTTCGGGATGTTCGTCGACGCCGACCTGTCCATCTCATCGTTGGAGGTACCCGACAGCCTTGTCGCCTGGGCAGACCACTGCCGTGACAGCGGACACCTCGCTGGCTGGAGGGACGAGGACTACCGGGGACTCGTGCGGCTGTTGGCCGGGGCCGACGAGCGGCTGGCTGGGGAACCGGTCTCGGGAGATCGGTCACCGGGTCCGGGCCTGACCCGGGTGGTGCTCGCCCACAGCGACTTCAACCCCAAGAACCTGCTCGTAGACCCGGACTCCGGACGCATCACCGGAGTCCTGGACTGGGAGTTCGCTCATGCAGGATCTCCCTACACCGACCTGGGTAACCTGACCCGCTTCGAGCGACACCCCGCCCTCGTCGACTCGGTGCTTTCCACCCTCGTGGACCGCGCTCCCGCTCTCGCTTCGAACCCCGCTGACCTGGCGCGGTGCGCTGACCTGTGGGCTCTTGTCGAGCTCGCTGGAAGGGCACGCGGAGGCGCCGTACCGGACCTTGCGTCGACACTGCTGCTGACGCAGGCGCGCAGCGGTGACCTGCACGCGTGGCCGTGGGACTCTCCTCGCGTTGACCCCGCTGCCTCAAACGCCGTATTCTGACAGTCGCGCTCTGGGCCTGCATGTCCTCGGACCGAGCAGGCGCATGCTCGCACTTCTGTCGACCAGACGGCACTCGCCGCTCGGCTCCCTCGGTAGAACGCGAAAAGTGGCCTTGCGTGCGCACATCCGGCTTCTATCCCTCTATCGGAGTTCCTCCTACATGACGTCAAGCATCGAAGCTCCTCCCGCCGCGCGGGAGACCCCGCAGGTAGCGGTCAACGACATCGGAACGGCGGAGGACTTCCTCGCCGCGATCGACGCCACCATCAAGTACTTCAATGACGGCGACATCGTCGACGGCATCATCGTCAAGGTCGACCGCGACGAGGTCCTGCTCGACATCGGCTACAAGACCGAGGGGGTCATCCCCTCGCGTGAGCTGTCGATCAAGCACGACGTCGACCCAGGCGACGTGGTCGCCGTCGGTGACAAGGTCGAGGCCCTCGTCCTGCAGAAGGAGGACAAGGAAGGCCGGTTGATCCTCTCGAAGAAGCGGGCCCAGTACGAGCGTGCGTGGGGCACCATCGAGAAGATCAAGGAGGAGGACGGCGTCGTCACCGGCTCCGTCATCGAGGTCGTCAAGGGCGGCCTGATCATCGACATCGGGCTCCGTGGCTTCCTGCCCGCCTCGCTCGTCGAGATGCGTCGGGTCCGCGACCTCCAGCCGTACGTCGGCAAGGAGCTCGAGGCGAAGATCATCGAGCTCGACAAGAACCGCAACAACGTCGTGCTCTCGCGGCGTGCGTGGCTCGAGCAGACCCAGTCCGAGGTGCGCCAGAACTTCCTCACCCAGCTGCAGAAGGGCCAGGTCCGCCCAGGCGTCGTGTCGTCGATCGTCAACTTCGGTGCGTTCGTCGACCTCGGTGGGGTCGACGGACTCGTCCACGTATCCGAGCTGTCCTGGAAGCACATCGACCATCCGTCCGAGGTCGTCGAGGTCGGCCAGGACGTCACCGTGGAGGTGCTTGACGTCGACATGGACCGCGAGCGCGTCTCGCTGTCGTTGAAGGCGACGCAGGAAGACCCTTGGCAGCAGTTCGCTCGCACCCACCAGATGGGTCAGATCGTGCCGGGCAAGGTCACCAAGCTCGTCCCGTTCGGCTCCTTCGTCCGGGTGGACGAGGGCATCGAAGGCCTCGTCCACATCTCCGAGCTGGCTGAGCGTCACGTCGAGATCCCCGAGCAGGTCGTGCAGGTCAACGACGACGTGATGGTCAAGATCATCGACATCGACCTCGAGCGGCGACGCATCTCGTTGTCGCTCAAGCAGGCCAACGAAGGGGTCGACCACACCTCGGATGACTTCGACCCGACGCTCTACGGGATGGCGGCGACGTACGACAAGGAGGGAAACTACCTCTACCCGGAGGGTTTCGACGCCGAGACCGGCGAGTGGCTCGAGGGCTACGACGATCAGAAGGCCGTCTGGGAGAAGCAGTACGCCGAGGCGCACACCCGCTGGGAGGCGCACAAGCTGCAGGTCGTCGAAGCCAACAAGGCAGACGTGGAGGCAGGCGAGGCGTCGCACTACTCCTCAGACGACAGCGCCAGCGCAAGCGCAGAAGGCAGCAGCGCGGATGACCGCGGCCGCAGCAGCGACGCCGGCGGCGACAGCACCCCGAAACCGACTGCTGCTCCAGACGAGGCGGCAGACGGCTCGCTCGCTTCGGATGAGGCTCTCCAGGCGCTCCGCGAGAAGCTCACCGGAGGTCCGTGAAGCGGCCCGATGGGCGGTCGGCCACGCGCGATCCGGCGCTGGGCCGGTGTTCCCGGACTGCCGTTGCTACCGGTTCGTGGCTCACAACACCGGCGAGCACACCCTCGGCCTGACCTGCCGCAAGGAACCGCCGCGTGACCCGGGCCGACGTGCCGGTCCCGTTCGCACCCGAGCTCGAGCGCGCATGTCGATCATCGTAGATCCCGATCTGCGGCAGCCAGGTTGACCGGGTTGACTACCCTGGCGCAATGTCATCTCCGGGCAGGTGGCCAGTGCCGGCACGATGGCCGGTCCTGGCCTTGGCTGGGCTGTTGCTGACTGCCTGCACCCCAACCCAGCAGGCGGCTGATCCCGCCGTACCGGACGCCGCGTCGCCGCGGGCCCGTCCGACGACGCAGGGTGGCGAGAAGCTTGCTCGCCCGTCGTACGTCGTGACAGTTGGCGACAGCTACATCTCGGGCGAAGGTGCTCGGTGGGCTGGCAACACGGTCGGCAACGCGCACGGCGTCGATGCTCTCGGCCCTGACGCGTATGACGACCAGGGGGGCCGCGAGAGCCAGCCTGGCTGCCATCGCGCCGAGCAGTCGATCGCCACGCTCGGTCTGCCGAACCTCGGCGCCAAGAATCTCGCCTGCTCCGGGGCAGCGACCCGGTCCGAGCTTGCGGGTTCCCGCTTCACGCCGGGCCTGGACTTCTACCGTGACAGCCGCGGCAACCGTGGTCAGGCGTTGCTGCTCGAACGCTTCGCTGGCTCTCACGATGTCAGCCACGTAGTCGTCTCGGTCGGCGGCAACGACTTCGGTTTCGGCTCGCTCATCGCTCGCTGCGCCGGAGGATTCATCGGATTCGGTCCGGCGGGGCGCACCGCCTGCAGCGATGACGCGCGCATCCGGTCGGTGTTCGCCGAAGGCAACGTACGGTCGGTGACGCGCGACACCAGTGCCTCGTTGTCGCGCGTCGGTCGCGCCATGCGCCGCGCCGGCTACGCCGAGGCCGACTATACGATGATCGTGCTGACGTACCCGTCTCCGCTGCCGACAAGCGCCCAGGTGCGCTACGCACGCGACGACGACCGCTTCCGAGCAGGCGGTTGCCCCTTCTTCGACGCGGATCTGGACTGGGCGAACGACACCGCGCTGACCACGATCAACGCGAGCGTCACGGCGGCGGTGAGACGGCTCGGCGCCGCGAACGTCGTACGCCTCGACCTCGCGAGGGCCCTCGAAGGCCGGCGCCTGTGCGAACGAGGGGTGAGCACGTTCCCCGCGAGCCAGCTCGCGTCGTGGCGTGCGCCGGCCGCTGCGCAGCGGCTCGAATGGGTGAACCGGGTCTACTTCACGTTCGCCCCCTGGCAGGTGCAGGAGTCGCTCCATCCCAACTACTGGGGGATGCGGGCCGGCCAGGACTGCGTGCGCAGGCTGGTCGAGCGCCCGGTGCCCGCGTCGGCAACCTGCCTGCCGACCGGCCGGCTGGCACCCGACGGAAGTCCGGTCATGCGGTTGGCCAGGTGAGCCGCGGACGTGCGCTCAGTAGTGAGCCTTCGTCGAGTACGGGGTGCTGGGGAGGTCGGAGGGTGCCCAGTCGCGCGGCAGCCCCGAAGTCGCGCGGAAGCCATAGCCGTCAGCCTTGATCGTCGCGCGAAGACGCGCCGCGAACCACGAGACGGCGGCCACGATGGCCACCCCGAGGATCACGAGTGCAAGTGTCGTCATACATCACAGTGTGCCCCTGAGCACCTCCTGACGGGAGTGGCAGAAGTGCCGGGGTACATTGATTTACTGCCAATAACTGTGCCATGCTTGCCTGATGCTGAAGAACGTCGCCGTCCTCGTCTACCCGGGGGTCGCCCCCTTCGAGCTCGGCGTGCTGTGTGAGGCCTGGGGTCTGGACCGCGCGGACCAAGGGGTGCCGACTTTCGACTTCGCCGTGTGCACGCCGACGCCGGGGCGCGTGTCGACCAGCCTCGCCGGATTTGCTCTCGAGGTCAGCGCGGGCCTCGCCCGTCTCGACCAGGCCGACCTGATCTGTCTGCCGGCGATGCCGCGCGACACCCCGGTGCCGCCTCCTGTGATCACCGCGTTGCAGGACGCGTACGCGCGTGGGGCGCGCCTGCTGTCTGTCTGTGTCGGTGCCTTCGTGCTCGGGGAGGCGGGGCTGCTCGACGGGCGGCTCTGCACCACCCACTGGCGTTACGTCGACGAGCTCGAGCAGCGATTCCCGCTCGCGAAGGTCGACTGCGACGTCTTGTACGTCGACGACGGTCAGATCATCACGTCGGCGGGCTCGGCCGCGGGCCTCGACGCCTGTCTGCACCTGATCCGACAGGAGTTCGGGGCAAGCGTCGCCGCGAGGGTGGCGCGACGGATGGTCGTGGCACCACACCGCGACGGCGGGCAGGCGCAGTTCATCGAGGCGCCGGTGCGGGTCGCGACAGCAGATACGCTGCAGCCGCTGCTGGAGTGGATGGGTGCGCATCTGCACGAGGACCTGAGCGTCGAGACTCTTGCCGCTCAGGCGATGATGTCGCAGCGGACCTTCGCGCGCAGGTTCAGGGCTGAGACCGGCACGACGCCGTACCACTGGATCACCAACCAACGGATCCTGCTCGCTGAGCGGCTTCTGGAGGAGTCCGAGGAGACCATCGAACGGGTCGCGACCCGCGTCGGGTTCAGCAACGCAACGGCGTTGCGACACCACTTCGCCCGGCTGCGTGGAACGACCCCGCAACGCTATCGCCGGCTTTTCAAGGCTCCTGCCGTGTGATCCGTGCATCCAGCCGCCGACGTGAGATGGTTTCCGCATGCTGCGCGTGGGTCTGACCGGTGGGATCGCCTCGGGCAAGTCGACTGTCAGCGCGTTGCTCGCGGAGTACGGCGCCGTCGTCATCGACTCGGACCTGCTGGCTCGGGAGGCGGTGGCGGCCGGGAGCACCGGGCTGGCAGCAGTGGTCATCGCCTTCGGTCCGGACGTGCTGACCGAGGGTGGCGAGCTAGACCGGCCGGCGATGGGGCGCCGTGTCTTCGGCGACGACGAGGCGCGGGCTCGGCTGGAGGCCATCGTCCATCCACGGGTGCGCGCCCGTGCCGCGGAGATCGAGGCGGCGGCACGGACGGATGCAGTGGTGGTGCACGACATACCGCTGCTCGTGGAGACGCGGCAGGGCGATCGGTTCGACGAGGTGGTCGTGGTCGACGTACCCCTCGAGGTGCAGATCGAGCGGCTGCAGCGAGAGCGTGGGATGAGCGTCGAGGAGGCTCGGTCCCGGATCGCTGCTCAGGCAAGCAGAGAGGAGCGACTCGCAGCGGCTGACCATGTCATGGTCAACGACAGGTCACCCGAGCAGCTGCGAGACGCTGTGGAGAAGCTATGGAACACGCTGACCGAGTCGGCCGCCCTGCGTGCGTGACCCCTCGGGGCGGCATACGTGACCCCTCAGCGGGAGGGCGGTCAGGCAGCCAGGTCGGGATCGGCGAGCTTGCGCAGCTGCGCAAGCGCCTCCCGCTCGAGCTGGCGCACCCGCTCTGCCGAGACCCCGTGTCGCGCGCCGATCTCGGCGAGCTTCTCCTGGCGCCCGTCGACGAGGCCGTAGCGTGATCTGATGATGTCGGCCGAGCGCTCCTCGAGCAGCTCCACGAGCTCGTCCAGGCGCTGCCGCGACTCCACGTCGAGAAACGCCGAGTCCGGCCCGGGTGTCGTCTCCTTGGCCACCAGATCACCGAGTGACGTGTCGCCGTCGTCGTCCACCGGGGTGTCGAGGCTCACATGGTCGCGACCCCAGTTCATCAGGTCGTGGACGCGCTCGAGCGTCATGTCGAGCTCGACGGCGATCTCCTCGGGCTCCGGGTCACGGCCGAGCTGACGCTCGAGCGTGCGCCGGGCGGAACCGATTTGGTTGAGCTCCTCGACGACGTGCACGGGCAGCCGGACGACCCTGGCCTGCTGGGCGATGCCACGCGTGATGGCCTGTCGGACCCACCACGTGGCGTACGTGGAGAACTTGTAGCCCTTGGCGTAGTCGAACTTCTCAACGGCGCGGATAAGGCCGGTGTTGCCCTCCTGGACGAGGTCGAGCATGGGCATGGCCGAGCGGCCGTACTTGCGCGCGATCGAGACGACGAGCCTGAGGTTTGCCTGGATGAACCGCTGGGTGGCGCGCTCGCCGTCCGCGACGAGCCACTCGAGCTCCTCGCGGGTGGCTCGCTTCGGCGCTCCGCCCTTGGCGCGCGCGATGCGACCGCTGACAAGGAGGTGTTGGGCGAGGAGGCCTGCCTCGATGGCTTTGGAGAGCTCGACTTCGGTGGCCGCGTCGAGCAGCGGCGTGCGGGCGATCTCGTCGAGATACATCCCGACGCTGTCGCGGCCCTCGATCGCGCCATCGCGCGACTCGAGGGTTGAGGTAGGACGGGTAGCCACAGCTGCCCCTCTCTGTCCGATGCCATGCTCACGTGTCTATGAGTCACAACGCATCATCTGAGCTGGAGATTCCGGCGAGCCACCGGAACCTCACCGCCCACTTCACGGGTGGAGGTACTCAGTAAACGCGCGAACGCCGACAGATAGTTGCCCCTCTCAGGAGGTTCTTACACCTCCTCCGGGACGGTCTAACTCCATCGCCGACCCGCCTGCCACGTCCACGATCCAGGCGTAGTAGTCGGCGGTCTCGCGCCAGGCGTCGTACCTGCCGCTCGCCCCTCCGTGACCCGCTGACATCTCGCACTTGAAGATGATCCTGCTGGAGTCCGGCACGGTGGCGCGCAGCCTGGCGACCCACTTGGCGGGCTCGACGTAGTAGACCCGCGTGTCGTTGATCGAGGTCAGCGCGTAGATGGCGGGATACCGGGTGGCTTCGATGTTCTCGTACGGCGCGTAGGACCTCATGTAGGCGTAGACCTCGGGGTCGTGCAGCGGGTCCCCCCACTCGTCCCACTCGATCACCGTCAGTGGCAGGGAGGGGTCGAGGATCGTCGTGAGCGCGTCGACGAAGGGCACGTGGGCCACGATGCCGGCGAAGAGGTCCGGCGCCATGTTGGCGACGGCTCCCATCAGCAGGCCACCTGCGCTCCCGCCCAGTCCCACCAGCCGCTCCCGCGAGGTCCAGCCGACTGCCACCAGGTGCTCGGCCACGTCGATGTAGTCGGTGAACGTGTTCTTCTTCTCCAGCAGCTTGCCGTGCTCGTACCAGAGCCGACCCAGCTCGCCGCCACCGCGGATGTGCGCGAGCGCGAAGACCATGCCTCGATCGAGCAGCGACAACCTGGCGATGCTCATCGCGGGGTCGTAGCTGATCTCGTACGCCCCGTAGCCGTACAGGAGCAGCGGGGCACGACTGCGGTCGGCCACGCTCTTGTGCCTGACGATCGAGACGGGCACGTGGGTGCCGTCGCGGGCCGCCACCCATGTGCGGGTCTGCACGTAGTCGGCAGGGTCGTAGCCGCCCAGGACCGGCTGTTGTTTGCGCAGGTGGAGGTCGCCGGTCCCCGGGTCGTAGTCGTAGATGGTTGCTGGTGTGACGAACGACCCGTAGGTGAGGCGGACGAACGGTTGACGCCAGTCCGAGAAGCCGGTGGCAGCAGCCTCGAAGAGCTCCTCGTCGAACGCGATGTTCGCTCCGGCGCCGATGCTGTCGGAGCTGATCGCGAGGACGCGGACCTGAGCGAGGCCGGCCTCGCGCAGGTTGACGGCCACAGTGGTCGATGACACGTCGATGTCGGTCAGTCGTACGTCGTCGCGGGATGCGATCACGGTGTCGAGCTGGTCGAGCGACGACAGGTCGATGGGGCCGACGCCGAGCGTGAAGTTGACTGCGTCCCGGTTGTGGAGGACCAGGAGTCGGTCACGCCCGCCGAGGACCGCGTGGTCGACGGAGTACTCGACACCCTCGACACGGGGGGAAACGACCCGGAAGTCGCCTGTCGGGTCGTCGGCCTCGAGGATCCGCGCCTCCGAGGTCACCTTCGAGTTGGAGCTGATGACGAGGAACCGGTCGGACGTCGTACGTCCCACGTCAGACCAGTAGCGGTCGTCGGTCTCGTGATGCACGAGTACGTCGTCTGAGCTGTCGGTGCCGAGCTCGTGCCGCCACACCTTGTCAGGCCGCCATGAGTCGTCCACGGAGCCGTAGAAGAGGTGGTTGCCCTGCAAGGACCAGGTGGCGCCATGAGCCGCGTTGGCGATCCGGTCGGGGAGCAGCTCCTCGGTGCGGAGGTCTTTGAAAGAGATCGTGTAGCGCTCGTTGCCGACGACGTCCGTCGAGTAGGCGAGCAGGTTTCCGTCGGGGGTGACGCTCAGTGCGCCAAGAGCGAAGAAGTCCTGTCCGTCGGCGAGCTCGTTGCAGTCGACAAGGACCTGCTCACCCGGATCCTCCGCCGCGGTGCTGAGCTCTGGAGGAGTCCAGTCGTCGTCGCGGGCCTTGGTGCGGCACATGATCGGGTACTGCTTGCCCTCGAGCGTGCGGCGGTAGTACCAGAAGTCGCCGTTCCTCGACGGCACCGACAGGTCTGTCTCCTGGGTCCGGGTCTTGATCTCGGTGAAGATGGCCTCGCGCAGGTCCTCGAGATGTGCTGTACGGCCCTTGGTGTAGGCGTTCTCCGCCTCCAGGTAGGCGACAGTGTCCGCACCTTCCTTGTCGCGCAGCCACTCGTAGTCGTCGACGAAGGTGTCGTCGTGGTGAGTGCGCTCGATCGGTCGCTTCTCGGCAACCGGGGGAGCTGAGCTCGGACCGGGGCCGCCCCGGTCAGGCGTGGTGCCGGAGGTGGGGGAGTCAGTCACGCCGCGACCCTACCTGGCCGTGCGGACTCGCTCAGGCTTCGAGGTGCCAGCGCACGGTGGTCCGGACACCGGCAGACCTCCGAGTCAGGCGGTTCGAGGGCTCATTCCGACGTTGGGAGGTGCCCGGTGTGTCAGGTGATCTCGGCTTCGGCGCTCGACCTGGCGGGCCCGGGCGGTTCGGTGGCGAGGTCACCGGCGGGGAGGTTGCGGACCGACGCCGACAGCAGCGTGACCAAGGCGATCACGACGTATGCGATCGCGGCGACGACGAGCAGGTCCCGCGCTCCGAACACGCCGGCGAGCGGACCGAACGTCAGCTCGTCGCCCCGCGAATGTGGCCCCGAGCGGCCGGACTCGCGAGGCGACCGGTGTCACGTGAGAGGGGGAGAGGGGCAGCACGGAGGCTCTGCCAGACCCGCGTGGCCG
>JACDHG010000190.1 GCA_013821195.1 Propionibacteriales bacterium | reverse complement strand
GTACTCGTTCTGAATGTCGAGGGCGGTCGCGTCACGCCCGTTGGCGAGGCGTACCTTGCGACGTCCCGTCATGTCGTGCGAGATCTCGCGGATCGCGCGAATCGGGTTCTCCAGGGTCATGTCACGCGTCACGACTCCCGCCTCGATCATCCGGAGCACCAGATCGGTGGTCGCGACCTTGAGCATCGTCGTCGTCTCGCTCATGTTGGAGTCGCCCACGATCACGTGGAGCCGACGGAACCGCTCGGCGTCGGCGTGGGGCTCGTCTCTGGTGTTGATGATCGGGCGAGACCTCGTGGTCGCACTGGAGACGCCCTCCCAGATGTGCTCGGCGCGCTGGCTGACGGCGTACACCGCGCCGCGAGGCGTCTGCAGCACCTTGCCCGCGCCACACACGATCTGTCTGCTGACGAGGAACGGGATCAGGACGTCTGCGAGGCGGGCGAACTCGCCGTGCCTGCCCACCAGGTAGTTCTCGTGACAGCCGTAGGAGTTGCCCGCGGAGTCGGTGTTGTTCTTGAACAGATAGATCTGGCCGGCGATGCCCTCCTCGCGGAGCCGACGCTCGGCGTCGACCAGGAGGCCCTCGAGCACCCGCTCCCCCGCCTTGTCATGAGTGACGAGGTCGGTGACCGAGTCGCACTCCGGCGTCGCATACTCTGGGTGGCTGCCGACGTCGAGGTAGAGCCGGGCACCGTTGCGGAGGAACACGTTGCTGGAGCGTCCCCAGGACACGACCCGCCGGAACAAGTAGCGCGCGACCTCGTCCGGAGACAGTCGGCGGGCGCCCTTGAAGGTGCACGTGACGCCGTACTCGTTCTCGATCCCGAAGATCCGTCGGTCCACGGCCTCAGCCTATGCCAGGGACGAAACGCCAGGCGCTGTGCTGCTGCAGGTCCGCCCACTCCGCGTCGAGCCCATGCTGAGAAGGCTGGCGGCCGCCCCGATCCAGCGACATCCGGTGGCGGGCCTGCTGCTCGGCCCCCGAACTGGCCGTATCTCGCGATCTTCCGCTCATCACCGCCGACGGCCGCCTCCACCCGGTGCCGGTCGCGGAGGTCGTGGTCCCGCTCGAACAGTGACGCCGGTGCCGCCTGCAGCTCTCAGAGGAGGTTGGCGTGGTCGAGGCCAAGATAGACGAGCTCGTTGCCGGTCATCCGGCCGGCTCTCAGCTCGCGACGGACGGCGTCGACGGCGAGGACGACGGGCTCGCAGTCCTCGTACTCGTCGAGCTGTTGTACGCCGGTCGGGACGCAGTTCTTGGCGATCACCACGTGGCGGCGACCGGTTGAGGAGGCGCTCATTGCCGTCGCCACGAGCTCCAGGTCGGTGCCAACGTAGCCAGTCTCCTCGACCAGCTCTCGCGCGGCGGCCTGGACGGGCGTCTCGCCTGGGTCGACGACCCCGCCGGGGATGTTGAGCACAACCTTGTCCGGTCCCGGCCGAAACTGGCGGACGCAGACGACCTGCCCCGACGGGGTCAAGGCCAGCACTCCCACTGCCTCACCGCTGCCGACCATCTGCCACTCGGCAACGCGCCCGTCCGGGAGCGCGTAGGTGCGCTTGCTGACCGTGATCCATCCGTCGTGGACTACGACGTCTTGACCGACGCGCCTCCACAGGCGGTGCGCGTCACTCATCCGGTCGGTCGGGCTGCTTGTCGGGAGGGTCGCCGACCACGTCGCTGGGATCATCAGGCAGGTCCTCGGCGGCGCCGTGTACCTCGTCGGTCGGCGGTATGTCGGCCGGCGCCTCGGCGTCATCGGCGTCGCCGGTGCCGAACAAGGACGTCATGTGGGCGCCGACGAGCCGCCGGAACTTCCGGGGGTGGCGACGGGTGCGGTCGAGGACCGCCACCTCGAGCCTGTCGCCGGTGACCGTTCGCGGTTCGGTCCCGTCGTGCCCGAGCGCCTCCACGGCGAGGCGCAGGGCATCCTCGAGCTCGAGGCCGTCGCGGTAGTGCTCCTTGAGATACTCCGACACGTGCTCGGCGGAGCCGCCCATGGCGGCATACCCGTGTTCGTCGGCGACGGACCCCTCGTAGGTGAGCCGGTAGATCTGGTCGCCGTCGGCGGTGTCGCCGACCTCGGCCACGAACAGCTCGACCTCGTAGGGCTTCTCCCCTCCCGAGGAGAAGATCGTCCCCAGTGTCTGCGCGTAGGCGTTGGCAAGTCCCCGACCGCTCACGTCGAGGCGGTCGTAGGAGTACCCGCGCATGTCGGCGTGGCGGACGCCGGCGATCCGCAGGTTCTCGAACTCGTTGTAGCGCCCGACGGCCGCGAAGGCGAGCCGGTCGTAGATCTCGGAGATCTTGTGGAGCGCCTTCGACTGGTTCTCGGCGACGAAGAGCAAGCCGTCCACGTACTGCACGACGACCACGGACCTGCCGCGGGCGATGCCCTTGCGGGCGAAGTCTGCCCGGTCCTTCATCAGCTGCTCAGGCGAGACGTAGAACGGCATCGACATCAGTGGTGGCCTTCGTCCTTCTCTGGTGTGGGAGTCCGTCAGGTGAGCGGGGCGGCCGGGCCGTCGGGGCGCTGCATCCGAGCCGCGAGGATCTCGTCGGCGATCGCCGCGACCTGGTCGTCGGGGAGCTCGGTGTAGCCCTCAGCCGTCACCACGGCGACCACCGGGAAGATGCGGCGGGTGATGTCGGGTCCGCCCGTAGCCGAGTCGTCGTCGGCGGCGTCGTACAGCGCCTGGATCGTCGCCGTGACGCAGTCGCGGGCAACGAGCCCCTCGCGGTAGAGCTTCTTCAGCGAGCCGCGCGCGAACAGCGAGCCGGAACCGACCGAGTGGAACGCCTGCTCCTCGTAGCGCCCGCCGGTCACGTCGTAGGAGAAGATCCGCCCGACACCGGTCGGGATGTCGTAGCCGGCGAAGAGGGGCACGACGGCGAGCCCCTGCATGGCCATCGCGAGGTTGCCGCGGATCAGGGCGGAGAGCCGGTTCGCCTTGCCGTCGAGTGACAAGGTGGTGCCCTCGATCTTCTCGTAGTGCTCGAGCTCGACCTGGAAGAGCCGAGTCACCTCCAGCGCGAGCCCGGCGGATCCGGCGATGCCGACACAGCTGAAGTTGTCCGCGGGGAAGACCTTCTGGATATCGCGCTGGGCGATGATGTTGCCCATCGTGGCGCGCCTGTCGCCGGCCATCACGACCCCACCGTCGAAGGTCGCCGCCACGATGGTCGTGCCGTGTGGGGCGTCGGTGGTGACTCCGGGCAACGGGATACCTCGGCCGGGGAGCAGGTCAGGCGCCTGGTGCGACAAGAAGTCGGCGAACGACGAACTGCCCGGTGTCAGGTATGCCGTCGGCAGCCGGCCGTCACTGCTGCTCACTGGCCACCCTTCTGGACGAAGCCGCGGACGAACTCCTCGGCGTTGGACTCCAGCACCTCGTCGATGTCGTCGAGGATCGCGTCGACGTCGTCATCGAGCCTCTCCTTGCGCTCGGCCATGGCGTCCGTGTCGGTCGTGTCGACCGTCTGCTCCTCCTGGGCGGACTTCCCCTTCGACTTGTGCTGCTGGCCGCCTTCACGTGCCATCGTGCACCTCCCACTCGTCACGACGCATCTGGATACGTGCCTGAAGCCGACCCTACCGGGCTGGCCGACGTCAGGAGGTGATGGCCGCGAACAGCTCCTCAGCCGTCTCGCAACGATCGAGCAACGCACCGACATGCTGGCGTGTCCCCCGGGACGGCTCTATCGTCGGGACGCGCTGCAATGAGTCTCTGCCAGGCAGGTCGAAGATCACCGAGTCCCAGGACGCGGCAGCGATCTGGTCGGCGTACTGGGCCAGGCAGCGTCCACGGAAGTAGGCACGCGTGTCCTCCGGTGGCTCGGTGACGGCACGCGTCACCTCCTCCGCGCTGACGAGCCGGTCGATGGACCCGCGGGCGACGAGCCGCTGGAAGAGACCCTTCTCAGGACGCAGGTCCGCGTACTGCAGGTCGACCAGATGAAGCTTCGGGTCGTCCCACTCGAGGCCGTCGCGGTCCCGGTAGGACTCGAGCAGGGACAGCTTCGCCACCCAGTCGAGCTCGCGGCGACATGTCAGCGGATCGTCGGCAAGGCGCCTCAGCACGGACTCCCAGCGGTCGAGCACCTCGCGGGTCTGATCGTCGACGTCCGACCCGACCCGATCCTCGACGTAGGCCCGAGCAAGCTCGAGGTAGGCCGTCTGCAGCTCGAGGGCGGTCATCTTGCGGCCGTCCTTGAGGGTGACAAGGTGTTCGAGCGTCGGGTCATGGGACACCTGGTGCAGCTCCTTCACGGGGCTGTCGACGGCGAGGTCAGGCCCCAGGACGCGGTCCTCGATCATCGCGAGCACCAGCGAGGTCGTCCCGACCTTGAGGAACGTCGAGATCTCAGCGAGGTTGGCGTCGCCGATGATGACGTGCAGGCGCCGGTACTTCTCGGGGTCTGCGTGCGGCTCGTCACGGGTGTTGACGATAGGACGCTTCAGCGTCGTCTCGAGACCGACCTCGACCTCGAAGAAGTCAGACCGCTGGCTCAGCTGGAACCCCGCGGTGCTGCCGTCCTGCCCGATCCCGACTCGACCCGCGCCACAGACCACCTGCCTGCTGACGAAGAACGGCGTGATGTGACGGACGATGTCGGGAAACGGTGTCGAGCGCCGCATCAGGTAGTTCTCGTGACTGCCGTACGACGCGCCCTTGTTGTCGGTGTTGTTCTTGTACAGGACGATCGGGTTCTGGTTGGGGATCGAGACGGCCATCGCCGCCGTCACGACGATCGTGTCTCCGGCCTTGTCCCACAGCACGATGTCACGCGGGTTGGTGCACTCCGGGGTCGAGTACTCGGGATGGGCGTGGTCGACGTACAGGCGGGCACCGTTGGTCAGGATGAGGTTGGCGAGGCCGATGTCCTCGTCGGTCAGCTGGCTCGGGTCGGCCAGGGTGCGGCTGAGGTCGAACCCACGCGCGTCACGGAGCGGGTTCTCCTCCTCGAAGTCCCACCTGGCCCGCCGCGACCTGGCTCCCATCGCGGCATACGCGTTGACGACCTGCGACGAGGTCAGCATCGGGTTGGCCGACGGGGTGCCGAGCACCGAGATCCCGAACTCTGTCTCGGTCCCCATGATGCGCCGCACCGTCATGCCTGCAGCGTACGGGGGAAGCCTCCAGCGCCATGACCATGCCCGACGGCCCCCAGCCGCGAATTGCGGGAAGGTGCAGGCGCCGTACGGCGTGTCGACCTGCACCTTCCCGCAAACGCGGGGTGTTGCCGGCGGAGGCGGGGGGTAGAGGGGTAGCGTCCGCGGGTGGACGACGACTTCGACAACGGCTGGGACTGCCGGGCAACCCTCGTCGAGGGGCGGTGGGTGGAGCGGACACCGCGACGAGCGGAGGTCCAGCCGCAGCTACGCCGGGAGGCCGCAGTTCTCCCGTGGCTCGCGGCCCAGGTCACG
>JACDHG010000189.1 GCA_013821195.1 Propionibacteriales bacterium | reverse complement strand
GCCAGGGATCGCCTCGGGGACGCCACAGTCGTTGCCAACCCCGGTGGACCAGAGGTCAGCTGTCGTTACGGTTGCGCCTGGCACCGCGCAGATCGTCACGTTCTCGCACCAGCCGGTCCGCGCCACAACCTCACGCGTCCTCGCCGTACCCTGAGGCGCATGAGTGGCCACACGGAGTCCGGTATGCCGTTCGAGCCCGTCTACGGCCCGGAGGCGCTGGATGGCTGGGACCATCAGCAGCGTCTCGGTCACCCCGGAGAGTTCCCGTACACGCGTGGTGTCTACGAGTCCATGTACACGGGCCGGCCGTGGACGATGCGGCAGTACGCCGGTTTCGGCACCGCCAAGGAGTCCAACGAGCGCTATCACCAGCTGACCAAAGCTGGCACGAGTGGTCTGTCGGTCGCCTTCGACCTGCCGACCCAGATGGGCTACGACTCGGACGCGCCGATCGCGCACGGCGAGGTCGGCAAGGTCGGGGTGGCGATCGACTCCATCGAGGACATGCGGCTGCTCTTCGACGGCATCCCGCTCGACAAGGTGTCGACGTCGATGACGATCAACGCACCGGCTGCCCTGCTCATGCTGCTCTACCAGCTCGTGGGGGAGAGCCAAGGGTTCACCGGTGACCAGCTGACAGGCACGACCCAGAACGACGTCTTGAAGGAGTACATCGCCCGCGGCACCTACATCTATCCACCCCGGCAGTCGCTTCGCCTCATCACCGACATCTTCACGTACTGCCGCCGGGAGATGCCGCGCTGGAACACGATCTCCATCTCCGGCTACCACATGGCCGAGGCCGGGGCGACTCCTGCGCAGGAGATCGCCTTCACGCTGGCCAACGGGATCGAGTACGTCCGGGCGGCCATCGAGTCGGGACAGGGGGTCGACGACTTCGCTCCCCGGTTGGCCTTCTTCTTCGTCTCGCGCACCACCCTGCTGGAGGAGGTGGCGAAGTTCCGCGCCGCGCGGCGCATTTGGGCAGAGGTGATGCGCGACGAGTTCGGCGCCAAGGACCCGAGGTCGCTGATGCTCCGCTTCCACACCCAGACAGCGGGTGTCCAGCTCACGGCGCAGCAGCCCGAGGTCAACCTGGTTCGCGTGACCGTGCAGGCGCTCGCCGCCGTACTGGGTGGGACGCAGTCGCTGCACACCAACTCGTACGACGAGGCGATCGCGCTCCCCACCGAGAAGGCCGCGCGCCTTGCCCTGCGCACCCAACAGGTCCTTGCCTACGAGTCCGACGTGACGAAGACGGTCGACCCGTTCGCCGGCTCGTATGCCGTCGAGGCCCTCACCGACGACGTGGAGCGGGCCGCCCGCGACCTGATGACGCAGGTGGAGGACCTCGGCGGAGCCGTCGGCGCCATCGAGCGCGGTTTCCAGAAGAGCGAGATCGAGAGGTCGGCCTATCGGATCGCCCAGGAGATCGACAGCGGCCAGCGCACAGTCGTGGGCCTGAACCGCTTCACAGTCGACGTCGAGGACCCGTACGAGCCACTTCGTGTCGACCCGGCGATCGAGGCCCAGCAGTGCGAGCGGCTGGCTCGGCTCCGCACGACCCGTGACAACGACGAGGTGAAGCGCCAGCTCGACGCCATGCGCCAGGCGGCGGACGGCACCGAAAGCGTGCTCCTGCCGATGAAGGCAGCCCTCGCGGCGCATGCAACGGTAGGGGAGGTCTGCGACGCCCTTCGCGACGTCTGGGGCGCCTACCGACCACCGGACGCGTTCTGATTCGCGACATCTGCGGCTCGTCCGATCGGATCACCCGCAGACCCCACGCCGTGGGTCGGACGAATCGCAGCGGCGCGCGGGATGCGACACTGGCCCAGTGCTTGACCCTGTACTTCGCGACGACATCGACCGCATCACCAAGAGCCTCGAACCCGAGCTGATCGAGTTCCGCCGTCGCCTGCACCGCCACCCAGAGCTAGGTCGACAAGAGCACGAGACCACAGCGGCGATCGTCGAGCGACTGACGGCCGCCGGGCTGTCGTGTCGGGTTCTGGCGTCGGGGACGGGGGTGATCTGCGACATCCTCGGGCCCGACGGTGCAGCGCCCACGCTCGGTCTCCGGGGGGACATCGACGCGCTTCCGCTGTCGGACCACAAGCCCGTCCCGTACCGCTCACAGGTCGAGGGCCTCTGCCACGCCTGTGGTCACGACGCCCACACGAGCATCGTCCTCGGCACGGCGCTGGCCCTCGCCGAGCTGGTCGAGCAGGGGGTGCCGGTTCCATCGACGCGGCTCATCTTCCAGCCGGCCGAGGAGGTCACTCCCGGCGGGGCGCTCGACGTCATCGCCGACGGTGGCATCCGGGGTCTCGAGAGAGTCTTCGCACTCCACTGCGACCCGAAGACTCAGGTCGGCGACATCGGGTTCCGCCCCGGGCCGATCACGGCCGGCGCCGACCGCATCCGGGTCTCGATGACAGGACCCGGCGGCCACACGGCACGACCGCACCTGACCTCTGACCTCGTCCACGCCCTCAGCCACATCGTCACCGAGCTGCCGACCGTGCTGTCACGGTTGGCCGACCCGCGAGCCGGGCTCAGCGTCGTCTGGGGACAGGTTCACGCTGGGGCCGCCGCGAACACCATCCCACTGGCCGGATACGCAGAGGGCACGATCAGGTGTCTGGACGCCCGCGTCTGGGAGTCCGCCCACCAGCGGGTTCCGGACCTCGTCCGGTCGCTCGCGGCGCCGTACGGCGTCGACATCCAGGTGGACATGCACACCAGCGTGCCGCCATGCGTCAACGACGAGCAGGCGACGGCGTGGATGCGAGACGTCGCGGTCGACCTGCTGGGGTCGGCCCATGTCACGGGCACCGACCAGAGCCTCGGTGGCGAGGACTTCGGTTGGATCCTCGGGCGGGTGCCGGGAGCCCTGGCGCGGCTCGGGGTCCGCAGCCATGAGGTCGCCGACGCGGGCGACCTCCACCGGGGGAGTTTCGACATCGACGAGTCGGCGATCGCGATCGGCGTACGACTGTTCTGCGCGATGGCTGTCGCTGCCTCAGCCGGTTAGGTCACAAAGAGGTATCGGGTCCTGGTTTGGCGCTGCTTGTCTACCGCGTTCTGCGGCGCACACACTAGAGTGCGTCCCGATGTGGGCGAGGGGTGGCTTCGCTCGACGATGGTGCACGCTAGTGCGGAGGAGGTGCCGTGAACAAGACGGCAAGAGTGGTGGCACTGGCAAGTGTCCTGGCCCTGACTGTGGCGGCCTGTGGAGACCGGCCCGAGGACAGCAACACCGGCTCAGGTACCGAGACGAGCAGCAGCCCGACCGAGAGCACCGAGGAGACCGAGCCCACGGATAGCTCTGAGCCCACCGAGTCGAACCCCGACTTCAAGGCCTGCATGGTGTCTGACTCGGGTGGGTTCGACGACAAGTCGTTCAACCAGACGTCACACGACGGGCTCGTCAGCGCGGTGGAGAAGCTCGGTCTCAAGACCGGCGAGGTCGAGTCACAGTCCGACAGCGACTACGCCGACAACATCGACGCGCTCGTGCGCGAGGACTGCAACGCCATCGTCACCGTCGGCTTCCTCCTCGGCGAGGCGACTGAGGCCGCGGCCAAGCAGAACAAGGACGTGGACTTCGCGATCGTCGACTACGGCTACGCCGATCCTCCGCCCAACCTGCGTGGCCTGTCCTTCAACACCGCCGAGCCGTCCTTCCTGGCCGGCTACCTGGCAGCGGGCATGACCAAGACCGGTGTCGTCGGCACGTTCGGTGGCGCCAAGATCCCGACCGTCACGATCTTCATGGACGGCTACTGGGAAGGTGTGCAGTACTGGAACGAGCAGAAGGACGACGAAGTCCAGGTCGTCGGCTGGGACGAGGAGAGTCAGGAAGGTTCCTTCACCGACGACTTCGAGGACAAGATCGCCGGCCAGAACACCGCCGACAACCTGATCTCTCAGGGCGCCGACATCATCTTCCCGGTCGCCGGCCCGGCTGGTCTGGGTGCACTCGAGTCCGCTCAGAGCTCAGAGGGCCAGGTCAACGCGATCTGGGTCGACACTGACGGGTGTGTCAGCGCCGCGGAGTACTGCGACGTGATCATCAGCTCGGTCATGAAGGGTATGGACGTCGCGGTCGAGCAGGCCATCAGCGACTCGGTGAAGGACAAGTTCACCAGCGCGCCGTACGTCGGCACGCTCGACAACGGTGGGGTCGCGCTGGCTCCTTACAACGAGTTCGAGGACGACGTGCCGCAAGAGCTCAAGGATGAGATCGAGCAGCTGAAGCAGGACCTGATCGACGGCACGGTCAAGATCACCTCGCCATCTGCGCCTCAGTGATCCTCGCTGCATGACCGGTGGTGGGGAGAAGCGTCGATGGGATGCTCCTCCCCACCACCGGCTTTCACACGGGTAGCCGTCGAAGAGCTGTCGACCACTGAGGAGACCGGCGCGCGATGCAGCTGGAGATCACCGGCCTGACGAAGCGGTTCGGCTCGTTCACGGCTAACGACCGCATCGACCTGACCATCGAGCCCGGTGAGATCCACTGTCTGCTGGGCGAGAACGGCGCGGGCAAGTCGACGCTGATGAACATGCTGTACGGGCTCCTCGACCCCGACGAAGGGGAGGTCCTGATCGACGGGAAGCCGACGACGTTCGCGACGCCTGGTGATGCCATCAAGGCCGGGATCGGCATGGTCCACCAGCACTTCATGCTTGTCCCGGTCTTCACCGTCGCCGAGAACGTCATGCTCGGCCGTGAGCAGACCCGCGGCCTCGGACTTCTCAACCGGCCCGCGGCGGCCAAGCTCGTGCGTGACCTGTCCGACAGGTACAAGCTCGCCGTCGACCCCGACGCGCTCGTGCAAGACCTGCCCGTCGGCGTCCAGCAGCGGGTCGAGATCCTCAAGGCGCTCGCAAACAACGCCGAGGTGCTCATCTTGGACGAGCCCACGGCGGTGCTGACACCGCAAGAGATCGACGAGCTGATGTCGATCATGGACTCGTTGCGCGAGTCCGGCACGTCGATCGTCTTCATCACGCACAAGCTGCGCGAGGTCAAGGAGATCGGTGACCGCATCACCGTCATCCGTCGCGGCAAGGTCGTCGGCACGACCCAGCCGACCGCGTCGGAGTCCCAGCTGGCCGAGATGATGGTCGGCCGAGGCGTCAAGCTCGTCGTCGACAAGGACCCAGCCGACGCCGGTGACGCCGTCCTGGAGATCTCTCACCTGACCGTGATCGACGGTCGTGGTGCCACCGTGGTGAAGGACGTCTCTCTCGACGTACGTGCCGGGGAGATCCTCGTCCTCGCAGGCGTCCAGGGCAACGGCCAGACCGAGCTGATCAAGGCGATCCTCGGGCTCATGAAGCCGGCAGCCGGCCAGATAAGCCTGGCAGGGCGCAACATCACCAAGCACGGACCGCGCCAGCGCCTCGACGACGGCATCGGGTACATC
>JACDHG010000188.1 GCA_013821195.1 Propionibacteriales bacterium | reverse complement strand
CGGCCAGCCAATGCGCGAACGCGGCACCCGCCACGGCGGCGTACGCCGCCGACACCACCAGGACCTGCAGCCGTAACCGATAGGTGTTGACTCCCAGCGACTCCGCGGCAACCTCGGAGTCGTTGACCGCACCGAGCGCCCGCCCGACCCGACTCTGCACGATGTTGCGGGCGATCAGCACTCCGACCAGGACGACGGGCGCGAGCAGCCAAAAGTACTCGCTGGCGGAGTCGTAGGTGCGGCCGCCGAAGGACGGCTTGGCGATGCCGAAGATTCCGGAGGTGGCGCCGGTGAAGCGCCACTCGGTCGCGACAACCGACACGATGATGCCGAAGCCAAGGGTGGCGAGGGCGAGGTAGTGACCGCGCAGCCGCAGCAGCGGAAGGCCGACGAGGACCCCGGCGACCATCGTGAGGGCCACCGCGGCGATCGATGCGGGCAGGCTGGCCACGTCATAGCGGGTGGTGAGTATCGCCTGGGTGTAGGCGCCGATCGCGAAGAAGCCGGCATGTCCGAGGCTGACCTGTCCGGCGAGGCCCATGAGCAGGGTGAGCCCGATCGCGGTGAGGCCGTAGATGAGCGCATAGACCGACACGTTGACCGTGGTCCCCGAAGCCACCAGCGGCAGGATGAGGAGTGCGACCGCAAGGACGAGCAAGGCAACGACGTCGCCGCGGCGGCCTCGCCAACCGGTCAGGCTGACGGGGTGGTCACTCGCCGGTGGTGCGCCAGCGGTCGCAGTGGCGGTACGCGGGCCGTCGTCCGTCACACCCGTGCCTCCGCCTGTCTCCCGAAGAGCCCCTGGGGGCGGACGACGAGCACCACGATGAGCAGCAGGAACGCGACGGCGTCGCGCAGTCCGGTGTCGACGTATCCGGCGGTGAGGCTCTCCAGGACGCCGAGGACGAGACTGCCGAGAATTGCGCCGCGAATCGACACCAGACCGCCGAGTGTCGCGCCGACGAAGCCCTTGAGGCCGAGGGTGAGCCCGGACTCCCAGGAGGAGAAGAAGACCGGGCTGGCAAGAACGCCGGCGAGACCCCCGACGAGGCCGGCGATGACGAAGCTGAGCAGCGACGCCCGCTTGAGCGAGATGCCGACGAGCCGGGCGGCGGTGGGCTGTTCGGAGCAGGCTTTGAGCGCCTTGCCGGCCACGGTCTTCTCGTAGAACCAGTAGACCGCTGCCGCCACCAGCGCCGCGATGGCGAGTATCCATAGCTCGTGAGCTCGGATCGTGATGCCGGCTACCTCGATGAGTCCTTCGCTGAACGGTCGCAGGCCCCGTGCGTTGGGTCCCCAGATCAGCAGCATCGCCGCCTTCAGCGCCGTGGACACGCCGAGCGTGAGGATGATCGACGTCAGCGTCGACATCGACCGCACCGGCGCGATGGTGAGCCGTTCCATGACGACGGCGACCAGGGCGACCAGCGCCAGACCGACGGCGATGGCGGCGATCAATGGCATCCCGGCGCCCGCCGCCGAAATGGCGATGAGCCCGGACAGGGCGGCGAACTCGCCCTGGGCGAGGTTGATGACGCCGCTCACCGTGAAGATGGCAACGAAGCCGATGGCGATGAGCGCGTAGACGCCGCCCTGGCTCACCCCGGCGAAGGTGAGCTGCAGGAAGTCGCTCACGGCTGTCGACGCCTCCGGCTCAGTTTGCGGCCGTGCCGGTCAGCAGCTGCCAGTCCTGGTCCTTGATGGTGACGGGTACGACGGCCTCGTTGGTCAGCCCCGAGTGGTCCTCCGGGGTCATGGTGAAGACGCCGGTGATGCCGACGTAGCCGTCGACACTCTCCAGATAGTCACGAACGGCGGCCTTGTCCGTGCCGACCTCGGTGAAGGCCTGCACCGCAAGCTGGAAGGCGTCGTACGCGTGGCCGGCGAAGGTCGAGGGCTCGTCTCCGTCGTACGCCTCGCTGTAGATGTCGATGAAGTCCTGGATGATCGGCTTCTGCGGGTCGTCGTCCGGCAGCTGGTCGACGACCAGCAGGCGGCCGAGTGGAGCGATGAGCTCGTCCGCGGAGTCACCAGCGGTCTCCAGGAACACCGAGTTGCCGATGCCATGGCTCTGCATGACCGGTGCCGACGGTCCGAGCTCGCTGTAGGCCCGCTGCGCCAGCGCCGCCGCCGGCGGGATGCCCCAGATGACGTTGACGTCGGCGTCTGCGTCGCGCAGATTCACCATCTGCGCGGTGAAGTCGGTCGCGTCGGGTGCAAAGCTCTCGGTGATGATGACCTCGATGCCCGCTTCCTCGCCGAGCTGGGTCAATGTCTCCTCGACACCTTCGCCGAAGCCGGAGGCGTCGCGGGCCAGCCCGATCGTCTTCCAGCCGCGCTCCTCGGCAAGCGCGATCATGTCCTCCATGACGACGATGTCGTTCTGCGCCGTCTTGAAGATCCACTCGGCGTCGTCGACGATCGCCTGATTGGCGGCCAGGGAGATCATCGGCGTCTGGCTGCTTTCCGCGACGGGCCGCATGGCCAGGCTGGGGCCGGTGCGGCTGGCCCCGAGAACGATGTCGACCTTGTCCTGGTTGATCAGCTGGCCTATCGCCCGGGCGGCGGCGTCCTCGGCGGACTGGTTGTCCTCGACCAGCAGCTCCACCGGGCGGCCGTCGATCCCCCCGTCGGCGTTGAGCCGCTCGGTGAGCAGCTCCAGGGTCTGCCGCTCCGGTACGCCGAGGCTGGCGCCGGCTCCGGTGATGTCCAGCACGGCACCGATCTTGATGGGGCCGTCGTCCGCACCGCCGCCTCCTGCGCTCTCACTGCCGCCTCCTCCACCGGAACTGTCCTCGGCGCAGGCGGTGAGGAGTAGAGCGAGGAGGGCGAAGAGGACGGTGACGCCATGACGGGTCCGGAGCATTGACGAGGTCCCCCCACGTGTTCGGATATCGAACGATGTGTTCTGATTACGAGCGACACTAATCACTGTGGCGGTGTTCCCACAAGGTGCAGTGGCTCACGGCGGGGAGGGTGGCGGGGAGGGTGGCGACGAGGGCGGCGACGAGGGTGTCGGCGGGACGAGCAGCCGCGCCCGGCGGGCCGTATCCAGCACCGTATTCACAGACGCTCGATCGCGGGCTGCGCGTGCTCGAGGCGTTGGCTGAGGCGGAGTGCCACCTGACTGTCACGGCGTTGGCGGAGACCCTTGGTCTCCACCGTTCCATCGCCTATCGCATCGTGCGCACGCTGGAGGACCATCGGCTCGTGCGCCGACGTCCGGATGGCTCATTCGAGCTCGGCTACGGCTTGTCGGTGCTCTCACGTGGGGTTACGCCCACGCTCCAGTCGGCAGCCACGCCGGAGCTCGCCGACCTCGCCAACGATCTGGGCATGACGGCTTTCCTCGCGGTGGCCGACCGCGATGAGTGCGTCACGCTGCTCAGCGTGGAACCGCGGCACTCGCACGCGCACGTCGCCTACCGCCCGGGAGCGCGGCATCCGATCGACCGTGGCGCGCCCGGCCTGGCCCTGCTCGCTGCCGGGCCGTTCACACCAGGTGAACGCGCGGAGGTGACGATCGCACGGCAGTCGGGGTTCGCCAGCAGCCGCGGCGAGGTGTTGCGCGGCATGTCGGCGGTCGCGGCGCCGGTGCTCGCGCCGAACGTGACTGCTGCCGTTGCCGTCGTGTTCGTGGATGGTCACCTGGACGGTCACACCGACGAAGGGTTGATCGGGCAGCGCGTCCAAGCGGCGGCCCGTGCGGTCGCCGCGGAGCTCACCTGACGGAGATCGGGGTCGTACGCTCGTCCCGCGCCCCAGTAGCTCAGTGGCCAGAGCAATCGCCTTGTAAGCGATAGGTCGTCAGTTCGATCCTGACCTGGGGCTCAGACGCGCGCGACGCGACGATGCTCGGGCGCGTCACTGGCTACGGCGTGTCAACCATTGACAGCGCCTTGGCAATGGCGCAACGATCCGGCACGGAACAACAACGGTGAGGCGCCCTGCCCCCTCCATAGAGGAGCTGCCATGACCCGTCCTGCCAAGCTGCTGGTGACTGCACTGTCGGTCGCCGGGTTGCTTGCCTTCCCCCTCCCTGCGGTCGCTGATCCCGAGGAGAACGTCCCCGGTTTCGCCAAGCGGCTCTCGACGTACCGTCCCTCCGCCGCCGACTTGGCCGACAGTGGCCCCGGTCCACTGAGCCACGACGAGCGCCCGCACAAGCGGCTCAAGGCCGTGGGGCACAGCTACAACCCGGCCAGCTTCCTGCACCCTGATCTCGCACCCCCCGAGATCAACTCCGACCTCGCCTTCTGGGGCGACTACGCCTTCAACGGCAACTACGACGGCTTCCGTGTGGTCGACATCAGCGATCGGCACAACCCGCAGGAGATCTCCCACGCCCGCTGTAACGGCAACCAGGGCGACATCGTGGTGTGGGACAACATCCTCGTGCGGTCGTGGAACTCCCCGGCGACCACGGGGGCAATGTGCGACGGCCAGGCCGTGCCCGAGGGGTTCGAAGGTCTGCATGTGTGGGACATCAGCGATCTCACTCAACCTGAGCTGATCACCTCCGTCGAGCTCCCCTGCGGTTCGCACACGGCAACGGCCGTACCCGACCCGGACAACGGCCGGCTGCTCGTCTACAACCAGTCGTCCGGTGGACCCTGCTACTTCTTCGACATCGTGTCGGTGCCGCTGGACGACCCGGCCGGCGCCGAGCTGCTGTCACAGGAGCCGTTGCTGGGTCAGAACGCCTGCCACGACTCGGGCGTCATCCTCGGCGACGTCAACATGATGGCCTGCGCCAGCGGCAACACGGCCAACGTGTTCGACATCGGCGAGAACCAGTGGGAAGGCGGCAGTCTCGACGATCCGGAGTTCTTGTACTCGATCCAGGAAGAGGGGGTCGGGCGCAAGCCACTGGGTGAAGACCACAGCGGCAACTGGCACTCGGCCACCTTCACGTGGGACGGCGAAGTTCTCATCCTCGGCTGGGAGCCGGGCGGCGGTGGCCTGCCCGAGTGCGAGGCGTCCGACCCGGACGTCACGCATACCGCCTTCTTCTACGACGCCAAGACCGGTGAGAAGCTCGGCGAGTGGACCCTCCCGCGCAAGCAGAGTGCGGAGGAGAACTGCACGATCCACAACTACAACGTCGTCCCGATGAAGAACAACCGCTACATCATGGTGAGCGGCAACTACCAGGCGGGCACGTGGGTGACGGAGTTCACCGACCCGGCAGCGCCGCGTGAGCTGGCCTGGTCCGACCCGCCGCCGCTGGAGCCGTTGGACATCGGCGGGGCGTGGTCGTCGTACTGGTACAACAAGGTCATCCACGAGAGTTCCATCACCGAAGGCCTGAACCTCTTCCGCCCCAAGCTGCGCGACGTGCGGAAGCAGTCGATCAAGCTCGACCACTTGAACCCCCAGACGCAGGAGTTCAGCCTGCCCAGCGGGTCCTCGTAGTCGCTGATTCTCCAGTCGGGCCCGCGGTGAGG
>JACDHG010000051.1 GCA_013821195.1 Propionibacteriales bacterium | reverse complement strand
CGTGCTTGCCCACTCGTCGGTGGCCTACTCCGGGGTTCGGCAGGTGTCCGAGGTGACAGCTGAAACCACGATCACCGCGCGGATCGCCGTCGACCACGCCCCCGGTCAGGGCACGTCCTACGACGTACAGGACGCCGACGACGAAATGGCCGCGACCTTCGTCGGCACCGCTGAGGGCGTCGACGTCGATGTCTTCGCGGCTGACCGGCTGGCCCTGCTCGTCGACGCCTACACCCTGACCATCAGCGGAGCGGGTGTGGTCGCCGAGCGACCCGCAACTGTCGTGACAGCGGCTGGCGGCGGGGCCCTCGCCGCACGCTTCTGGATCGACGACGCCACCGGGCTGCTGCTGCGGCGTGAGATGTATGACGCCGGATCGATCGTCAGGTCGAGCACCTTCGTGTCGTTGCGCATCGAGGAGAGCCGGTTCCTCTCCCACCTCCCACCCGAGCTTGCGGTCCCTGCCACAACGCCGGTCTCCACGCAGTTCGCGCGCACCCTCGACGACGAGGGCTGGACCTGCCCTGAAGCCCTCACTGACAACTTCGCGTTGACCCTTCTGCAGCGGCTCGACGGCGACGGCGAGGTCGTGCACGCCTCCTACTCCGACGGGTTGTCGACGGTCTCGGTCTTCGAGGAGCGGGGCCGTCTCGACGCTCGGTCGCTCGAGGGATTCACGACCACCAGGGTCGGCGGCGGGGTGGTGGCCCTGCGGCAAGGCATGCCGACCACCGCGGTCTGGGAGTCAGACGGAACCGTCTACACCGTCCTCACCGATGCACCTGCGGGTGTGGCGACCAGCGTCGTCGCGGCCCTGCCACCCGCCGACCCCGACGGCGGTGACGGTGACCAGCCACATCGCCTGGTGCGGGGTGCTCAACGACTTGCATCACTTGTCGGCGTCGGTGACTGACCAGGGTCGGTCCGAAGAGGTGAGATGCTGGTGCGGTGTCTGCATGAGGCACACGCCACCAAGGAGCCTTGAGTGTCCGAGCAGTACCCCCCGGCCGGCGACGGACCAGATCCAGACGGTGCGCGTAGCCGGCCTGGTGCCCAGCCCCCTCCTGCCGGCCCGGCCGAGCAGGGTGGACAGCGGCCCTGGTTCCCCGTTCAGGACTCGGTGAACCAGGCACCTCCAGGGCCCGGGCAACCGTTCCGGCCGTCGACGGACCCCGGTCAGCCTCCGCGGCCGCCAACGTCGCCCCAGGGGGGCACCGGTTGGCCCCAGCAGTGGGTCGGCCCGAGCGGCACCTGGCCCCCGGATGTAGGCGCCGCCCCCCCACCGGGGTCGGGGCTGATGCCCATGGCGGCATACCAGGCTGCAGGCCCACCCGCACCCGCGGAGGCCAGACGAGGACGCGTCCCCTGGGTGCCAGTCGTCGTACTCGCGTTGCTGGTCGGGCTCGGTGGTGGAGTCGGCGGGGCTCTCCTCGTCGACGCCGGCAAGGATGCCGACGACCGGAGTGCGCCGTCGACGTCCTCGCCGACGGACCCGCAAGAGCCAGCTCCCACCCCGGCGGCTCCGGTCGCGGGAGAGCCTGGGCTCAGCCCGGTGATCGCGGTTGCCGCGAAGGTGCTCCCGAGCGTCGTGTCCCTCGACGTCGAGGGTGCCAGGTCGGATGTCAGCGGATCCGGCTTCGTGTACGACGACGAGGGCCACGTGGTGACCAACAACCACGTCATCGAGCCCGCCGCAGATGAGGGGGACATCACCGTGTCGCTCTCCGACGGTCGTGAGGTGAACGCCGAGATCGTCGGGCGCAGCCCGGCCTACGACCTCGCGGTCATCAAGCTAGACGAGCCACCGGGAGTACCGGCGGTCAGCCTCGGCTCATCGGACGGCGTCGCGGTAGGTCAGAGCGTCGTTGCTATCGGGTCCCCGCTCGGGCTCAACGCCACTGTGACGTCCGGCATCATCAGCGCCACTCAACGCCCGGTCACAGCCGGGGGACGAGGTGAGACGTCGTACATCAACGCTCTGCAGACCGACGCCGCGATCAACCCGGGCAACTCAGGCGGTCCGCTCGTCGACCTCGACGGACGGGTGATCGGAGTCAACTCGGCCATCGCGACCTTGGGCAGCGCAGCCGACAGGCAGCGCGGCAACATCGGTGTCGGCTTCTCGATTCCCGTGGACCAGGTCATCTCCACGGTCGAGCAGATCCTCGAGACAGGACACGCCGAGTACCCGATCATCGGCGCGCAGGTGAGCGTAGAGAACGACACAGCCGGCGCCCGCGTGCAGGACGTCTCCACCGACTCTCCCGCCCAGCAGGCAGGCCTGGAGGACGGCGACCTCATCACCGCCATCAACGAGGAAGAGGTGAGCGACGGGGTTGAGCTGATCGTCAAGATCCGGTCGTTCGCGCCTGGCGAGACCGTCACGTTGGAGGTCAGTCGAGGCGGCCAGGTCGAGTCTTACGACGTGGTGCTCGGCAGCCAGATCGGCTGAGGTCCGACCAGGCCCGGTCCGCCCCGGACCAGGAACCGGTCAGGTGGCGTCTTCGTCGTACGGAGCCAGCTCGCCCTCAGCAAGGGGGCGGTGTCCCGGTCGCGCCGGGGTCTCGTCGTCGAGATCGTCGAGCAGGTGCTTCTTGACGAGGCTGCGGGGGTTGAGGTCGCTCAGGTCCATGTTCGAGAACTCGGGGCCGAGCTCGTCGGACAGCTGAGAGCGTGCGGACGAGAGGGTCGTGCGGGCCGAGCGAAGCAGCTTGGCTGCCTGCCGGGCGACCTCGGGCAGCCGGTCCGGCCCGAAGACGAAGATCGCCACGATCGCCAGCACCATGAACTCCGGGAGCCCGACGTCCATCATCTCGGATGGCCTTCCGTCAGCGACCGGCTGGCGAGAGGCCGAGCTGGATGCCGACCAGCCCCCGACCACCCGAGGTGAGTGTCGAGGCCATGGAGATCAAAGCCGCGGCGGCCGGGGCGTCGGGGTCGGTGAGGACGATCGGCTGACCGGAGTCGCCACCCTCGCGCAGTCGGATGTCGAGTGGGACCTCCCCCAGCACCGGGACGTCGTACCCGAAGCGGGCCGAGAGGGTCGCGGCGACACCGGCACCGCCACCGGCGCCGAAGACGTCGATCCGATGGTCCGGACCGCAGTGGGGGCAGACGAGATAGCTCATATTCTCGATGACCCCGGACACCCGCTGGTGCATCATCGAGGCCATCGTACCGGCGCGCTCGGCCACCTCCGCGGCGGCGGCCTGAGGTGTCGTCACGACGACCACCTCGGAGTTCGGCAGGTGCTGGCCGGTGGAGATCGCCATGTCGCCGGTGCCCGGCGGCAGGTCGAGCAACAGCACGTCGAGGTCGCCCCAGTAGACGTCGGTGAGCATCTGGACGAGCGCGCGGTCGAGCATCGGGCCACGCCAGGCCACCACCTGGTCGCGACGGGGTTTGAGCATCCCGATGCTGATGACTGACAGGCCGTGGACTGGCACCGGCATGATCATGTCCTCGACCTGGGTGGGGCGTTCGTCGGCGACGCCGAGCATCGCCGGGACCGAGTGGCCGTAGACGTCGGCGTCGACGATGCCTACCTTGCGGCCGCCGGCCGCCATCGCCAGCGCGAGGTTGACGGTGACCGACGACTTGCCGACCCCACCTTTGCCCGAAGCGACGGCGATCACCTTGGTGAGCGAGTCAGCGCGAGCGAACGGGATCTCTTTGGCGGCCTTACCTCCCCGCAGGGTGCTCTGCAGCTGCTGGCGCTGCTCGGTGGACATCACGTCGAGGGTGACTGACACCGACGACACCCCGGGGACCTTGGAGACGGCGGCCGTGACCTCGCGGGTGATGGTGTCCTTCATCGGGCACCCTGACACCGTCAGCAAGACGGTGACCGTGACCGCGCCGCCATCGAGGGTGATGTCCTTGACCATGCCGAGCTCGGTGATGGGCCTCTTGATCTCGGGGTCGTCGACGGTGGCGAGCGCAGCGTTGATCGACTCGACCTGGGGGCTTGTCATGGCTTCAGGCTACGGGGTGGTGCCTGCCCTTCTGCGGTCTGGTCGTCGCGCTGTTTCGCTCGCTCGTCCATCTCCGTGAGCAAGTTTCGCAGCTCCGACCTGAGGAAGTCGCGGGTGGAGACCTCGCCGACCGAGATCCGCAGTGAGGCGACCTCGCGGGCGAGGTACGCCATGTCTGCGTGTGCGCGGACGTTCACCTCGCGATCCTGCTCGGCGATGACCCGATCCCGCGACTCCTGACGGTTCTGGGCGAGCAGGATCAGCGGAGCGGCGTACGACGCCTGGGTGGAGAACAACAGGTTGAGCAGGATGAAGGGGTAGGGGTCCCACTCGAGACCCCAGACGCCGACGATGTTGATCGTCAGCCAGATGATCACGAAGACGGTCATGAAGAAGAGAAAGCGCGCCGTGCCCATGAAGCGTGCGAACGTCTCCGCGAACCGACCGAACATCTCGGGGTCGTAGTCGGGTCGCCGGATCAGGGCACGCCGGGTGTCCTTGGGTACGTCGAGGCGGCTGATCCGGGATCCTCGGGTCCGCCGAGTGGGCTCTCGACGGCCGTCCTCGCCGGCGTCGTCACGCACCATCAGACACCACCCGGCCCCCGCCACGAGGCCGCTCCCGCCAGTCCTCGGGCAGCAGGTGGTCGACGACGTCGTCGACCGTCACGACGCCCAGGAGGTGACCCGACTCGTCGACGACCGGGCTGGCGACGAGGTTGTAGTGCGCCAGCAACCTGGTCACCTCGTCAAGCGGCGCGTCGGCGTGCAGCGGCTCGAGGTCGTTGTCGATGACCCCAGAGACCAGGGTCGAGGGCGGCTCGCGCAGCAGCCGCTGGAAGTGCCCGACGCCCAGGAACCTCCCAGTCGGGGTCTCGAGCGGCGGTCTGCACACGTAGACCATCGCCGCCAGAGACGGCGTCAGCTCTGCGTCCCGGATGCGTGCCAGCGCGTCGGCGACCGTCGCGTCCGGCGGCAGGATGACGGGGTCAGTGGTCATCAGACCACCCGCGGTCTTCTCCTCGTAGCTGAGCAGTCGTCGTACGTCCTCTGCCTCGTCCGGCTGCATCAGCCGAAGGAGTGCCTCTGCCGTTTCAGGCGGCAGCTCGGCGATCAGGTCGGCCGCGTCGTCTGGTGACATCTCCTCCAAGATGTCGGCGGCGCGCTCCGACCCGAGGTTGCCCAGGATCTCCACCTGGTCGTCCTCGGGCAGCTCCTCCAGCACGTCCGCCAGTCGCTCGTCGTCGAGGGCGGCTGCGATCTCGTTCCGCCGTTTGGAGGAGAGCTCGTGGATGACACCGGCAAGGTCGGCAGGGCGCATCTCGTCGAGAGCGGCGAGCAGGTGCGTCGCGCCCTGGTCGGTCTGGTCGCCGGTGAGGCCCGACACCTCAGACCACTCGAGGATCTGCGTCTGGCCCTTGCGGCCGAATCGTTTGGAGCCGTGCTGGACCGCCACCCGCGACAAGCCCCAGTCGCGCGTGCGTGACTGCTCCATCGCGATGTCGTAGACCGTTGCCGACCGACCTGACTCCGTCAACGTGACGGTGCTGTCGAGAAGCTCGCCCAGCACCAGCGTCTCGGTGGGCCGTTGCTCGAACCGGCGCATGTTGACGAGGCCGGTGGTGATCACCTGCCCGGAGTCCACCGAGGTGACGCGGGTCATCGGGACGAAGACGCGGCGCCGACCGAAGACCTCGATCACCAGGCCGAGGACACGCGGCGCCCGCTCCTCGGACCGTACTGCGACGACCACGTCCCGAACTCTGCCCACCTGGTCCCCGTTGGGATCGAACGCCGACATGCCCGCGAGGCGGGCGATGAAGACGCGGGCGGGGGTGGAAGTCACGCTCGACAGGGTACCGGTGGAGTGCCTCGGCGAGCCTGTCTCTCGACACGGCCCCCGGAGTCAGACACCTCAGGCACGCCCTCGTATCCGCACGGCCACGTGGGCGGACACTCATGGCTCTAGGCTCCCGGCATGTCTCCTTCGGTCGGTCCCGGTGGTCTGAGCGCAGCCGCGGAGTCGGAATGGCTTCGCTATGACGTCGTCGACGTCTTCACCGACCGGGTGTTCGCCGGCAACCCCCTCGCGGTGGTGTACGGCGCCGACGAACTGTCGTCGGAGCAGATGCACGCGATCGCGACCGAGTTCAACCTGTCGGAGACGACCTTCCCGCTCGCGTTGACAGCTGACGACGTGGCGGCGGGTGCCGACTACCGGCTGCGGATCTTCACCCCTGGAGGGGAGGTCCCCTTCGCCGGACACCCCACGCTGGGGACGGCCTGGGCGTTGACGCGACGTGGGCTGCTCGCGGCCGGGAGCCGTGTGCAGTCGTGTGCCGCCGGACTGGTCGGCGTCGAGGTGCCTGCAGAGGCCCGCGATGCCGTCGAGCTCAGCGCCGCCCCTCGGGACGCGGCGTCGGCGCTCACGCTGGACGAGGTCGATGCCGTCGCTCGGCTTGTCGGGCTGGCAGGCACCGATGTGGTCGGGCCAGCGCATACGGCAGGGTGCGGGTTGACCTGGCTCTTTCTCCCGGTGGCAGCGGAGTCGGTGCTGGCAGCGCGTCCGACCGGCGTACGGGTGAGTGAGGTCGACCTCGACACCAGCCTGCTGCGCGACCCGCTCGACGGGGTGTGCGTGTATGCCGTGGCGTCCGGCGCGGAGGACCCTCCCGGAAGCGGGAGGACAGACCCCAGCCACAAGGCGGCGGTCACGGTGACTGCCCGCGTGTTCGTGCCGGGCTACGGGATCCCTGAGGACCCGGCGACAGGCTCGGCGGCTGCCGGTCTGGGTGTGGTCCTCGTGGCGGCGGGGCTTGCCCGGGCCGACGGCCAGACGGCGTACCGGATATCGCAGGGGGTGGAGATGGGGCGACCTTCGGTCCTGTGGGGCCGGGTCGACGCCGTCGACGGGGTCGCGACCCGCTGCCATGTCGCGGGTCAGGTGGTCCACGCAGCGACCGGGACGATCGCGGTTCCCTGACCCTCAGGACAGGGGAGGCCCACCGCCGCCACGTCTGTGCCGAACCCGCGGCGGCTTGCCGGCCGTCGTTGCCGAGGTCGGGACAGGCGTCGCCCGGCCGGACTCGTCCGGGTACGAGCCGGGTCTTTCGAGCAGCTCGCTGCCGGGAGCGAGCCGGTAGATCCTGGTCCGGTCGTCGGTCGACCAGCGTTCCGGTGCATGCGTGGAGTCCGCCAGGTTGAGGCGGTTCGACGCGAGGCTCGACGTGGCTGCCCCCCAGTCGTCGTCCCGCGGTTCGAGCCGGGTAGCGGACGCCGAAAAGGCCACGAGACGCTGAGCGTTGTCCTTGCTCCGGACGATGACCTCGACCCGCTGGTCCTCGTCGAGCCGCGGGTCAGGCTGCTCACCTGGTCCGGTCAGCAGGTAGGCGCGGCCGCCGAGCCAGCTGTGCCAGAACGCCTGGGTCCGTGGCGGATCGGACCACCTGAGCCAGACGAGACCTGACCTCTTCATTGCCTCGTCGACGAGGGCTGTCGTCTCGAAGTCGGAACCCACGTGTCGAAGCGTGCCACAGCTGCGACCAAGATGGCACGGTGCAGCAGACCCGCACCACCGCCCCAGATGCGGGAAGCATGCTCCTGCTCGTCGTCGGCCTCGTCGGTGTCTCGATGTCAGGACCGCTGATGGCAGCCGCAACCGCCGTGCCGGCGTTGGCCATGTCGCTGTGGCGGACCGGTCTGGGAGCAGGCGCCATGTCGGTCCTTGGGGCACGCACGGGTCGAGCCGACCTGCTTGCCCTCTCGCGACGTGACCTCGTCTGGTGCTGCGTCTCCGGGCTGACGCTTGCCTTGCACTTCGCGACCTGGACGACATCGCTCAAGTACACGTCGGTGGCGTCGGCGACCGCGATCGTCTGTCTCCAGGTTGCCTGGGTCGTGCTCATCGCGCGAATGTCCGGGTCCACCATTGTCCGCCGAGTCTGGGTCGGGCTGCTGGTTGCCCTCGCCGGCGTGCTGGTTGTGTCTGGCGTCGACTTCTCCGTGTCGACCCGCGCCCTGACCGGAGACGCGCTGGCACTGCTGGGTGGGGTCTTCGCCGCGGGCTACACGGTGATCGGGAGCCAGGTGCGCGGACGCGTGCCCACGACGACGTACACCCTGGTCTGCTACGGCACCAGCGCGCTGTCCCTGCTCGTGGCGTGTTTGGTGGGAGGAGTGCAGATCTGGGGGTTCGACACCAGGAGTTGGGTGCTCATCCTCGCGGTGACGCTCGCGGCGCAGATCCTCGGGCACACCATCTTCAACCATCTGCTGGCGACGCTGAGCCCAACGCTGGTTTCGATGGCGATCCTGCTGGAGGTGCCGGGCGCGGCGTTGCTCGCGGCGGTGTTCCTCGGACAGGCGCCCCCGGTGGCGGTGTATGCCGGTCTCGTGCTGATCTGCTCGGGCCTCGCCATCGTGGTCAGCGGCAGATCCCGTGAGGCGACTCCTCTCGAGGCTCCTCTCGACTGACGCCTTCCCAGCACGCGGTCTGCTGGGCGCGCCTCTCCGTTCCCCCATCCCCAGGGCCGGTGACATGCGGGAAGTGCATGGCGACACGCCGATGAGCGCATGCAGGTTCCTGCAGTCTCGGGACGGGTCTCCGCAGGTTAGACCGGCTGCTGCACGGACCGTAGAGTGTGACGACACGAGTCCATGGGAGTGAACCATGCGGGCGAAGATCAATGAGACAAGTATGACCCTCAACGGAGTCGACCGGGCTCAGCGGCAACGTACTTACGTCACCCTGGGGACCCGCCGCGGTGGCACGAGCATGGTCGCCGGAATCATCCGTGCGCTCGGTGTGGATCTGGGCCGGATCGGGGCGCTCAAGCACAATGAAGACCCTGAGTTCCAGAACAAGGCCATCGCCGACATGCGTGAGGCGATCACGCGGCGAAACACCGAGCGGGATGTCTGGGGTTGGAAGTTTCCCGCTGCGGGGTCGTACCTTCCAGTGCTCGTCAAGTCGATTCGAAACCCGTTCTTCATCGTTGTGTTCCGCGATCCAGTGGCGGCAGCGATGAGTCAGCTGAGGAAGGACCGTGACGTGAGTCGGCGATCGCCGCGCGTCTCATTGCACGAGAGCAATGCGAATGCGAACACGAACACTGGCTTCGCGATGGCCACGACCAGGCCTTGTCTGGTGGTGAGCTTCGAGAAGGCGAAAGACAAACCGCACGCACTGATCGACGAGCTGGCGGACTTTCTGTTCGTGGAACATCCCGATGACGAGCTGAGATCTCGGATCCTCGACTACAGCTCCCCCGGCCAGTACAAGACCTTCGACGATTTCTTCGGTTCGGGGGGCTCCGCAGACGGTGACGGCAGAGTGCGTGACTTGCTGGGTCAACGTCAGACACGTAGCGTCACCTGACGGGGTCTATGTCCCACCGTCGCCGACTTGCACCGGTAACCGAATGGAAGCCGGGCCGACTCGACTACCATCGTGCGCTGTCAGTGCTCCATAGGCAGTAGAGGATCAAGAACCCCCATGGTCGAAGCCCGACGCTCGCGCCGCTCTTGTCTCGCCGTGCCTGGCTCGAACCCACGCTTCCTAGAGAAGGCCAAAGGGCTGGACGCCGACCAGGTGTTCCTCGACCTCGAGGACTCGGTGGCTCCCATCGCCAAGGCAGACGCCCGCGGCACGGTCGTCGAGGCGCTGAACTCAGGGGGTTGGGGTGAGACGCTTCGCGTCGTCCGGGTCAACGACTGGACGACGCAGTGGACCTACCGCGACGTGGTCGAGGTCGTCGAGGGCTCCGGACCCAACCTCGACTGCATCATGTTGCCGAAGGTTCAGACGGCCGAGCAGGTCATGGCGCTTGACCTGCTGCTGACACAGATCGAGATGACCGTCGGTTTGGATGTCGGACGGATAGGTATCGAGGCCCAGATCGAGAACGCCCTCGGGCTCATCAACGTAGATGTCATCGCCAGCGCGAGTCCACGCGTCGAGACCATCATCTTCGGACCCGCCGACTTCATGGCCTCCATCAACATGAAGTCGCTCATCGTCGGTGAACAGCCACCCGGATACGACGTCGGGGACGCCTTCCACTACATCCTCATGCGCATCCTGATGGCGGCGAGGGCCAACGACAAGCAGGCGATCGACGGCCCCTACCTACAGGTGCGTGACGTCGAGGGCTTCGAGCGAGTGGCAGCTCGCAGTGCGGCACTGGGCTTCGACGGCAAGTGGGTCCTGCATCCCGACCAGATCGCTGCAGCCAACGCGATCTACTCACCGCTGCAGAACGACTATGACCACGCGGAGGACATCCTCGACGCCTACGACCACTACACGTCCGAGAAGGGTGGTGCTAGGGGAGCGGTCATGCTCGGAGACGAGATGATCGACGAGGCCTCTCGCAAGATGGCGCTCGTGGTGTCGGCGAAGGGGCGTGCGGCAGGGATGGATCGAACCAGCGCCTGGCAACCACCGGAGGACTAGCTGAAGTGGACGGCGGTGCGGTGATAGGTCAGGATCGGAGAGCCGACACGCGCAGCAGTGGCGATCGAGAGGCGCAAGATGGATCGAGATGAGGAAAGGGTGGAGTCTGCGGGCTCTCCGGGTCCTACGATCTTTCTGCACATCGGGACGCCCAAGTCGGGGACGACCTACTTGCAGTCAAGGATGGTTGCCAACCATGAGCAGGCGAAGGAGCAGGGGCTGCTGTGGCCCGGCCCCGCGTGGAAGGCGCACGTCGAGGCTGTGGGAGAGCTGCGCGAGCTGGAACGTGGGAGGCAGCTGGAGCCCGACGGGCCGTGGCTGCGGCTGGCGCGAGAGGCGCGAGAGTGGCCGGGTCCGCGCGTCCTGATATCCATGGAGTGGCTCGTTGCGTGCCGACCCCACCAGATCTCGGCCGCGATTGAGAGCCTTGCTCCAGGCCGGGTCGAGGTCATCTGCACTGCTCGCGACCTGCTACGGACGTTTGTCACGCAGTGGCAGGAGATGACGAAGAACCGTCGCCCGTGGGGCTGGAGCCAGTTCGTCGAGGAGATGCTCGCGAACCGGCCCGGCCCGGTATGCCGCGCCTTTTGGTGGCAGCAAGACGTCCCCGTCATCCTCCGGAAATGGGGAAAGCTCGTGTCGTCGGAGCGGGTTCACCTGGTGACCGTACCTCCTGAGCGGTCCGACCCGGAGCTGTTGTGGCAGCGGTTCTGTTCGGTTCTCGACCTCGACGGCACGTCGTTTCTCTCACCTCGACACACGAACGACTCACTCGGTGTCGTCTCCGCTGGTCTCATGCAGCGAGTCAACGTCCGCGCGATCGACCAGGGAGTGGCGGACGCGGATTACAAGCAGGTGTTCCAAGGCACGCTTGCCATCAACATCCTGGCCGGTAAGCGCGGTGCCGAGCAGGCGATCGCGGTCTCGGAGGAGGTGGACACGTGGATAAGGGCGCGCGCCGAGCGCATGGTCAAGAAGCTCCGCCGTCTCGATATCAACGTCGTTGGCCGCGTCGAGGATCTTCTCCCCGGCTCAGCTCTCGAAGGACGGGAGCCCGACGACGTCGATGACGCGGAGCTGCTGGACGCCTGCGTCGACGCCTTGGTTTCGCTCGGCCTCTCCCAGTTGCAGGCGCTGCAGCGGGCCCGCGCCAAGAATCAGCAGCTGCGCCAGCAGATAGCGGCACTGCGCGAGCGAAACGTCGCACTCTCCCGCCAGCCCGATGCTCGGGGGGTCAGAACGCGGATCCGAGGGGCGATGTCGCACGGAAGGGCGGGCGTCGGAAGGCTGATCCACCGTCGCGGGGACGCACCGTGATCGTCCACTCCAGGCAGTGCAGGAGTAGCCGTCCATGACGATCGGTCCCGGCGGCGCAGGAGCGCGCACTCCCTCGAGCACACCGACCGTCTATCTGCACATCGGGACGCCCAAGAGCGGCACCAGCTATCTGCAGGGCCGGCTCTCTGCCAACGTACCGGCGCTCGCCGAGCAGGGCTTCCACTGGGCGCACCCCTGGAACCGCCAGGTTCGTGCGGCGCGCAACGTGCGAGCACTCCGGCGGGGCCACCAGTTGCAGCCGGGCGGGCCATGGAGGACGCTTGCCAGCGAGATCGTCGACTGGCAAGGATCGACAGCGATCATCTCGATGGAATGGCTCGTCCGTAGTCAGCCGCACCAGGTCGAGGCTGCGGTCGCGAGTCTGGCACCTGCCCGGGTCGAGGTGGTGTGCATCGCCCGTGACCTGGCTCGGACCGTTCCTGCAGCGTGGCAGGAGGGGACGCAGACCTTCAGGACGTGGACGTGGGACGATTTCCTCGGCGCGATCACCGGTGGCCGAGGAGCGACCGATCCGCACCACACTGAGTTCTGGAGCCAGCATGACCTGGTCGACATCTTCCGTCGTTGGTCCACCGCAGTTCCACTGGAGCGAACCCATCTGATCACTGTGCCGCCTGCCGGGCAGCCTCCCGACCTCTTGTGGGACAGGTTCTGCGCGGTCGTCGGTCTGGACGGCTCCTCGTTCGCTTCACCCCCACGTGACAACGCGTCCTTGGGAATGGCCTCGGCGCAGGTGATGAGACGGTTGAACGTCACCCTGCGCGAGCAAGGGCTGTCTCGCACCGACTACACCCGGCTGGGAAAGCACGTGCTCGGCAAGCAGGTGCTTCCTGAACGACGTCAGCTAGAAGGGGAGATCACCCTGCCCGTCGATGTACAGCAGTGGCTTTCCCACCGCAGCGAGGTCATGCTCGAAGAGCTCGGGCAGCTGCCCATCAACGTCGTGGGCGACGTTGCAGAGC
>JACDHG010000187.1 GCA_013821195.1 Propionibacteriales bacterium | reverse complement strand
AAGTACAGGAGGCATCCGCAGCGGTGCCGGGCGGTCGCCTCGACCTCGGCGCCCATCGTGATGACCATGACCGGGGCGTCAGCGAGCGGCCCCTCCAGCTGTCCTTCCACGGCCGCGGTGGCTGTCGCCATGTCGGTCTGCACCTGGGTGATGACCTCGGAGATGTTGACCGTCGAGGTCTGGATGTGGACGACGTGCGCGATGACGTCCTCGGGCGAGACCGGGTAGTGCTCGTAGTAGGCGACGGACGTCTCCGGCATGACGGCTCCTTCCGTCCCGCGAGCAGCGGGGGGAGGGGCCGGCTCGCCGGCCGTGCCGGCACCGTAGCCACTGCGAGGGTCACCGCTGCCCCATGCGGATCGAAGCCCGGCACCCGCGGGTCGGTCGACCGGACCGGCATGGCGAGAGGGCGGCTCGACACGCTGGTCGGCGGGCCGGATCGGCATACCTCCAAGCGCTGACCTGCCGAAACGTCACCGGTGCGGAAAAGCCGGCCGGAAACTGTTGCGTCTCGCCACCCGTGGGCGTACGGTGGCCCTAGATGTAGTAGTTACAAGGGTGTAAGTCATCCACAGGTAGTGGTCCACCGCTTTCCCCAGGCGAGACGGCTCCCAGCGGAGCACCACCCACAGGACACCGCCGCTTCTCCCCAGGAAGTCCACCGGCCCGTCCCCACCCGGGACCGCCAGACTGTCGGACCGCCCCGGTAGAACGACCGGTATGAGCGCGTCTGAGGAGGCGGCACATGCACTGCCCGTACTGCCGGCACACCGACACCCGCGTGCTCGACTCCCGCGTCGCCGAGGACGGTACGTCGATCCGGCGCCGGCGCTCATGCAGCGACTGCGAGAAGCGGTTCACCACCGTGGAGGCGATGCAGCTGACGGTGGTGAAGCGGTCGGGAGCGACCGAGCCGTTCAGCCGCGAGAAGGCCGTCGGCGGCGTCCGCAAGGCCTGCAAGGGCCGCCCGGTCAGCGACGACGACCTCGCCCGACTGGGCTCCCAGGTCGAGGACACTCTGCGAGGGTCCGGCTGGGCCGAGGTGCCGGCCAACGAGGTCGGCCTCGCCATCCTCGGGCCGCTGCGCGAGCTCGACGAGGTCGCCTACCTGCGGTTCGCGAGCGTCTACCGTGCGTTCGAGTCCGCCGACGACTTCGAGACCGAGATCGCCGTCCTCCGCGCCGAGCGGTCACCCACCGGCACCGAGCCCGAGCTCGTCTCGCCGCGCCAGCCGAGACCCCAGGGGGGTTCGAGTCCCCCCTCGGGTCCCACCTCGGGCGGTCCGCGCGACGGCACGGCGACCACGTGAGGCAGCGCAGGCGCCCCGACGACATACCCCCGGACTCCCAAGACGACGCAACACCAAGCACCCGACCGAAGACCACAGACCATCGCAAGCAAGCGACGAGAAGCCAGGAGAGGCCATGACCGAGACCGACAGCCAGCGCGCCAGCAACGACGGCGGCGCGGCCAAGCGCGGCACGGGGCTGCAGATCGAGCGGATCTTCACCACCGAGGGCACCCACCCGTATGACGAGGTGACGTGGCAGCGGCGCGACGTCGTCCAGCAGAACTGGAAGACCGGCGAGACCGTCTTCGAGCAGCGCGGCGTGGAGTTCCCCGACTTCTGGTCGGTCAACGCGTCGACGATCGTGACCACCAAGTACTTCCGGGGCGCGGTCGGCACCGACGTGCGCGAGTGGAGCCTGCGCCAGCTGATCGACCGGGTCGTGCTGACCTACAAGGCGAGTGGCGAGCAGGAGGGCTACTTCGCGACCCCTGCCGACGCGGAGGTGTTCGAGCACGAGCTGACGCACATGCTGCTGCACCAGGTGTTCGCGTTCAACTCCCCGGTCTGGTTCAACGTCGGCACCAAGTCTCCGCAGCAGGTCAGCGCTTGCCAGCCGTACGGCGCGCTGGTCAGCACCCCCGAGGGCCTCATCCCCATCGGCAAGCTCGTCAAGGATGACGCAATCGGCACCAAGGTGTACGACGCTCACGGTCTCACCCGCATCCTGGCGGTCAAGGCCAACGGCGTGAAGGACGTGCTGAGGGTCCACACGAAAGCCGGTCACGCTCTCGACGTCACTGCCGACCATCTCGTCTGGAGATCAAGCGGCGACGGCACCGGACTCTTCGACGGTGACTTCGTCGAGGCGGGGACTCTTGCGGTAGGAGACCCACTGTTGCACGTTGAGCCGGCTCTCGCCGGTGCGAACTCACAGTGTCTAGCGATCGCCCGCATCGAGCTGCTCGGGGCGATGGAGGTCTACGACATCCAGACCGAGAGCGGCGAATACCTGTCGGGCAACCTCCGCGTCCACAACTGCTTCATTCTCGCTGTCGACGACTCGATGGACTCGATCCTCAACTGGTACAAGGAGGAGGGGTTCATCTTCAAGGGCGGCTCCGGCGCCGGCCTCAACCTGTCGCGGATCCGCTCGAGCAAGGAGCTGCTGAGCTCCGGCGGCACCGCCTCCGGTCCGGTGTCCTTCATGCGCGGCGCCGACGCGTCCGCGGGCACGATCAAGTCGGGCGGCGCGACACGGCGTGCGGCCAAGATGGTCGTGCTCGACGTCGACCACCCCGACATCGAGGAGTTCGTCGAGACGAAGGCGCGTGAGGAGGACAAGATCCGCGCGCTGCGCGACGCCGGTTTCGACATGGACCTCGGCGGCGCCGACATCCACAGTGTGCAGTACCAGAACGCCAACAACTCAGTCCGCGTCAACGACGAGTTCATGCGCGCCGTCACCGACGGCAGCGAGTTCGGGCTGCGCGCCCGCCAGACCGGCGAGGTCATCGAGACCGTCGACGCCCGCGAGCTGTTCGCCAAGATGGCCCAGGCCGCCTGGGCCTGCGCCGACCCCGGCATCCAGTACGACGACACCATCAACGACTGGCACACCAACCCCGAGACCGGCCGAATCACCGCGTCCAACCCGTGCTTCCCGGCAGATCAGCGAGTGGTGACCGATCAGGGGCTGATCCGTATCGGTGACCTGGTGACTCGTGCGGCTTCGGGTGAGACGTTCGAGATCTACACCAATGACGTGACCTCAGAGGACGAGCCTGCTGCTCGAGTGGTGTCCACGCGCCCAGCTCGCTACCTGGTGACCGGCGCGAACGAGATTCTCGAGCTGCGGTTCTCCGACGGTTCGCGTCTCCGTTGCACCCCCAACCACCGGGTCTGGACTGCCAACAGGGGCTGGGTCCACGCCAGGGATCTCGCCGATAACGACGACGTCGTGCGGTCGTTCGAGTACGCCGCCCGTTCGATGTCAAACGCTGAAGTGCCGGAGCAGGCTCGCTCCATCGCACGCAGGGCAGCCAAACTCAGCCTTCCAGAGAAGTGGGACGAGGAGCTCGGGCACTTCCTGGGGTGGCTGGTCGGCGACGGATGCGTCACGGACGACAAGCTGAGCCTCGTCTTCGGATCAGAGGCGGACCGGCATCATGTGATGCCGCGGCTGGCGGCCACGATGCAACGCTGGACGGGTCTCGACGCGAAGCCGAGCCTTCAGGCGAACGGCACCGTCCAACTCCGTTCAGGCAAGGGGGACGTCATCGACTACGTGCAGGCACTTGGCGTCCAGGACGTGCCTTCTTCGAAGAAGACAGTCCCGGGAGGGATCTTCGAGGCGCCCGAAGAGTCCGTAATTGGTTTCCTGCAGGGCCTGTTCGACGCGGATGGGTGTGTTGTTGACGACGAGGTCAAGGGAGTTCGCTATGTCGGACTCGGCAGCCGGTCAGAGGAACTGCTGCTCGGTGTCCAGGAGCTCCTGGCGACGTTCGGCATGGCAGCCCGTATCTACAACATCGGCACGAAGGTCGACTCCTTCAGCTACACGCGCAAGGACGGCACGGTCGCCACCTACGGATCCGATGGTCCGTCGTACGACCTGCGAATCACCGGGCGCTCGCTGCGGGAGTTTGCGGCACAGATCGGTTTCTCGATCAGCCACAAGAACGACCGGCTCACGCACGTCGTCGACTACCACGCGGCCTACAACACCCGCGAGACCGTGCGGTTGGCATCGCGCCGCTCCAAGGGCTTCGAGACGACCTACAACCTCACCGAGCCCCGCAACCACTCCTACATCGTCAGCGGTGTGGTGGTGGCCAACTGCTCGGAGTACATGAGCCTCGACAACTCGTCCTGCAACCTCGCAAGCCTCAACCTGCTCAAGTTCCTGCGCGAGGACGACACGTTCGACGCGCCGCTGTTCGCCCGCTGCGTCGAGCTGGTCATCACCGCGATGGACATCTCGATCTGCTTCGCCGACTTCCCGACGGAGAAGATCGCCGAGACCACCCGCGACTACCGCCAGCTCGGCATCGGGTACGCCAACCTCGGTGCGCTGCTGATGGCGATGGGACTCGGTTACGACTCCGAGGGCGGCCGCACCCTGGCCGCGTCGATCACGTCGCTGATGACTGGTACGTCGTACAAGCGCTCGGCCGAGCTCGCCGGTGTGGTCGGGCCCTACGAGGGCTACGCACGCAACGCCGACGCCCACAAGCGGGTGATGCGCAAGCACGCGGCCGCCAACGACGCGATCCGTTCCGTGACGCCCAACGACCGAGACGTGCAGAAGTTCGCCGCGACGGCGTGGGACGCCGTGATCAAGACGGGGGACGAGAACGGGTACCGAAACGCGCAGGCGTCGGTGCTCGCGCCGACCGGCACCATCAGCTTCATGATGGACACCGACACGACGGGCATCGAGCCTGACTTCTCCCTGGTCAAGTTCAAGAAGCTCGTCGGAGGCGGGTCGATGCAGATCGTCAACCAGACGATCCCGCGGGCGCTGAGGAAGCTCGGGTATGCCGGCGAGACGATCGAGGCGATCGTGGAGTTCATCGCCGAGCACGGCCACGTGATCGACGCGCCGGGCCTCAAGCGCGAGCACTACGAGGTGTTCGACACGGCCATGGGGGAGCGGTCGATCGCCCCGATGGGACACGTGCGGATGATGGCGGCCACCCAGCCGTTCATCTCCGGCGCGATCAGCAAGACGGTCAACCTGCCCCAGAGCGCCACCGTCGAGGAGATCGAGGATGTCTACCTGCAGGGCTGGAAGCTCGGCCTGAAGGCGCTCGCGGTCTACCGAGACAACTGCAAGGTCGGCCAGCCGCTGCAGGACGCGAAGGCGAAGGGTGCCGACAAGGCGTTCTCGGCCGAGATCACTGAGGTCGTGAAGGTCGTCGAGCGCCCGGTACGCCGGCACCTGCCGAGGACGCGTCCGTCGCAGACGACGAAGTTCACCGTAGGGGGAGCCAAGGGATATCTGACGGCGGGCTCCTACCCCGACGACGGGCTGGGTGAGGTGTTCCTCAAGCTCGGCAAGCAGGGCTCGACCCTGGCCGGGGTGATGGACGCCTTCTCGAAGGCGATCTCCATCTCGCTGCAGTACGGCGTTCCGCTGGAGACCTACGTCTCCAAGTTCACGAACATGAAGTTCGAGCC
>JACDHG010000186.1 GCA_013821195.1 Propionibacteriales bacterium | reverse complement strand
TTTGCTACCCGCATAGAGGCCTACGCGTTGGATCCCATGACTCTGGCACGGTGTCAGAGTGACGCGCAACCCCGTTGCCTCAGCGGCAACGAACGGCCCGGGCTATGTTCTCGACAGCTCTGCGCAATGGGCGATGAGCTGGTCCACGGCCGCTCGCATCGCCTTCGGTCCGAACCGACCGGCCGGGCCCTGGAGGCCGAGCACCGCCGTCAGGGTCGTGCCCGTTCCGAGAATCGGGGCGGCGATCGCATTCTGTTCCTCCTCACGTTCCCCCACGGCCTGGGCCCAACCGCGCTGGCGGATCGTCTCCACCTCCGCGGCCAGCAGCGCGACATCGGTGATCGTGCGCTTCGTGTAGGCCAGCAACGGCTCGGAGGGCATAGTGCCGGCATAGGCGAGAAACACCTTTCCCGTCGCAGTTGCGTGGGCGATGCTCGGTCGACCGACCTCGGCGACGCTGCGCACCGACGACGGGCTCTGCACGAAGTCGACCGTGATGGTCCCCTCCTCGTAAGGAAGCGACAGGGTCGAGGTCTCGCCGGTGGTCTCGGTCAGCGCCGTCAAGTGCGGATGGCAGACCTGGCGCATGTCGACGCGCGCGAGTGCGGAGTTGCCCAGCTCGACCAGGCGGGGACCGAGCCGGAACCGTCCGCTGTCCGGGACCCGGCTCACCAACTCGTCGGTCGCGAGGGTGGCGAGCAGGCGTGACACCGTGCTCGGGTTGATTCTTGTGCGGCGGGCGATCTCGTTGTTGCCCAGATCGCCGGACGCGTCTGCGAGTGCGCGCAGCACGGCTACGGCCCGCATCACCGTGGCCACCGGACGACTTTCGTTGGTCAAGGCACCCGTCTCGTGGGCAAGGCCCTGATCCGTGACTCTCCCTGTGGTCATCGCCGTCCTCCCGTGCTAGCGTCGACATTATGCAACACCGTTGCCGATATGGCAACTGTGCGCGGTCGATCTCAGCGGAGGCCCCAGCCCATGTCGCAGTTCACGCCCCCGGCCGTGGCGCGGTCCCACTCGGGGCCAGCGGTTCCGGGCGGCGTCCGATTCGTTGTCATCGGGGCTGGGGTGCACGGGCTGTCCACGGCGTGGCACCTGGCGCGCGAGTTGCGGGTGCGCGGCCTCGGCGCCGGTGCCGACATCGTCGTGCTCGACAAGAGCGGGGTCGGCGCCGGCGCCTCCGGTATCGCCTGCGGGGTCATCCGCAACAACTACTTCCAGCCGGCAATGCGCCGACTGGTGGCTCACTCAGTGTCGGTCTGGGAGTCTGACCCGTCGGCGTTCTCCTACCATCCGGTCGGCTACCTGCAGGCTGCGCCAGAGGTGATGCGCGCAGGCGTCGCGCAGATCTACTCCGAGCAGCAGGAGATCGGCTACCCCTCCACACTCGTCGAAGGGGAAGCCGGTTGCCGGGCCTACCTGCGCGACCTGCTGGGCGACTGGCGGGCGCCGGGGATCACCAACGTCCTGCACGAGAGCCGCGGCGGCTACGCCAACAACCGCGCCTCGATGCAGGGCCTCGCCGCCAAGGCCGAGGCGGAGGGGGTGCGGATCGTCACCGGAGTGAGGGTCCTCGGTTTCGACCTGTCGGATGGCGCTGTGAGGGCCGTCGAGACCGACCAGGGCACCATCCGCTGCGATCAGGTGGTCGTCGGGGTCGGCCCCTGGGTTCGGGACTTCTGGGCCATGCTCGACCTCCCGGCGACGATCGACATACGAGACCGAGACGGGCAAGGGCACAGCGGCATCGACATGTGGACCTACCTGTTCCTCCAGGAGGGGACGCTCGGCGTCGACCCGGGCCTGTTCACCGACACCCGGGGGGAGCTCCCGCCCGTCATCCACGTCGACTCCGACGCCCCCCTGTACGACGACAGCGGTGACCTCGTCACCGAGGAGATGTGGGGCATCTACTACAAGCCGGACTTCAACTTTGGCGGGGTGCAGGGGGGTGCGATGCCGGTCGTCGTGGACAGGCCAGCCGCCGACGTCGCGGTGGACCCGTACGGCCCGGCCAGCCCCGAGCACCGCGCCGACCCTGGTTTCGCTCGGATGTGGACCTCCGCGCTGGCCCACTGCCAGCAACGGTTCGAGGGTATGAGCCACCTGTACAAGGACGAGAACTCCGGTGGGCTGGGCTGTTTCACGCCCGACAGCTTCCCGGTGATCGACACGTTCCGACAAAACGTGCACGTCATTGCCGACTCCAACCACGGCTACAAGCTCATCGGAGTGGGCGAGCTGGTGGCTCGCGAGCTCCTCGGCGAGCCGCAGGAACTGCTCGCACCCTTCCGCTTCGACCGCTATCGACGCGGCGACCTGCACCCCACCAGCAGCTCTCCCTTCCCGTGGAGCTGATGCAGCCAGACCGACCAGCATCGACCGACAGCAGGACCTGACAGAAGAGAGAGACTCCATGCGTATCCCGTACGACGTCCCGAAGATCCACATGTACACGCGCATCCGCAAGTCGCCGTACTTCTACGCCTCGGAGCGGCACGGCGTGCAGTCCTACACCGTGTGCAACCGCATGTACCACCCGCGCCACTACGACGACATGATCGCGGAGTATTGGAAGCTCGTCCGTGACGTGACCCTGTGGGACGTCGGCGTCGAGCGGCAGGTCGAGATAGCCGGTCCCGACGCGTTGACACTGGCCAACATGCTCACACCGCGCGACCTCACAAAGTGCGCGGTCGGCCAGAACAAGTTCCTGCTCAACACCGACGTCGACGGTGGAGTGATCAACAACCCGGTGCTGCTGCGCCTGGCCGAGGACTGCTTCTGGTTCTCCGTCGCCGACGGGGACGTGCTGCTGTGGGCGAAGGGCGTGGCCAGCCAGGCGGGTCTCGACGTACGCATCACCGAACCCGACGTGGCTCCCGTCCAGATCCAGGGCCCGAAGTCGCAGTCCCTGATGCGCGACCTCTTCGGTGAGAAGGTCCTCGACCTCAAGTACTACTGGAGTGCAGAGTTCGAGCTCAACGGGATGGACGTCGTCGTCGGCCGCACCGGGTACACCGGTGAGATCGGCTACGAGATCTACCTGCGCAACGCGAGCCGGGACGCCATGAAGCTCTGGGACACCCTGCTCGAGGCAGGTCAGCCCCACGATCTCGCCGTGATCGGCCCCTGCCAGATCCGCCGCGTCGAGGCCGGCATCCTCAGCTACGGATCCGATATCGCCTTGGACAACAACGCCTACAGCGACTACGCGTTCCTCAACCCTTACGAGATCGGTCTGGGCTGGACCGTGGACCTCGACGCCGACGCCGACTTCATCGGCAAGGAAGCGCTGGCTCGCATCGCTGAGGAAGGCGTCAGCCGCAAGGTTGTCGGAGTCGAGATCGGTGGCGATCCGATCATCGGCTACCTCGACGACTACGTGCCCGTCATCGACGGCAACGAGCAGATCGGCCAGGTTTCGTCTGCCCTCTGGTCCCCGCGACTGGAGAAGAACATCGGTTTCGCCCTCGTCCCGGTCGAAAAGAGCGAGAACGGCACCAAGCTGACCGTTCGCACTGCGGCTCGGGGAGAGGTCGATGCTGTGGTGGTCCCGCGGCCGTTCGTCGACCCGAAGAAGGAGACGCCCAAAGGCGTCCAGGCATCCCGGGCGAGCGCATGACCGAGACCAGTACGCGTCCTCCAGGCTTGCTCGGACGACTCGAGGCAGGCCCTGTGGTGTGCGCCGAGGGGTATCTCTTCGAGCTCGAGCGTCGCGGTTACCTGCAGGCCGGGGCGTTCGTGCCCGAGGTGGTGATCGACAACCCGGAGCAGGTCACATCGCTTCACCGCGACTTCGTCCGCGCAGGATCGGACGTGGTCGAGGCGCTCACCTACTACGCCCACCGCGAGAAGCTGCGCGCGGTCGGCAAGGACGGGATGCTGGAGGAGATGAACCGGCAGGCGCTTGCCCTCGCGCGTGAAGTGGCCGACGAGTCAGGCACGCTGCTGGCTGGGAATGTCTGCAACACCAACCTCTACGACCCGCAGAACTCCGACTCCCATGGGCCGACCCGCGCGATGTTCGAGGAGCAGGTGGGATGGGCGGCGGAGGCGGGTGTCGACTTCGTCATCGGTGAGACGTTCCGCTACGCCGGCGAGAGTCAGATCGCGCTCGACGTCATCCGCCAGGCGGGCCTGCCAGGCGTCATCACGCTCGCCGTCGGGCAGCAAGCGGAGACACGGGAAGGCGATTCCCTGGCGGATGCGTGCCGACGGCTTGCAGACGAGGGCGCGGCTGTCGTCGGGCTCAACTGCATCCGCGGCCCCGCCACCATGCTGCCGCTGCTGGCGGCGATCGTCGCCGCGGTCGACATACCGGTCGCCGCGCTTCCGGTTCCCTACCGAACCACCGAGGACCAGCCCACCTTCCAGTCATTGCGAGAGGCCGACGCGTTCCTGTTGCCGGACGGGAGGCCGTTCCCGGCGGCTCTCGACCCGTTCACCTGCAACCGCTACGAGATCGCCGACTTCACCGCCTCGGCGCACGCAGCTGGCGTGCGCTACTTCGGTCTGTGTTGTGGCGCGGGGCCCCATCATGTGCGAAGCATGGCGGAGGCGTTGGGACGCACGCCCGAGGCGAGCCGGTACTCGGTCGACATGTCCAAGCACGCCTTCTTCGGAACCGCTCCAGGCCTGCAAGAGCACAACCGTGAGTACCGTGACCGGCTCTAGCGAGCCAGCTGCAGGCACTGTGACCGACCCGGCATCGGCCGACAGTCCGCAGGACCTGCAGCGGTGGGCCCTTGCCGCGCTGCTGGATCGTCCGCGGTACGAGGTGCTCCCGCTCCCCGGCGCCGCCGAACAGGTCGGGTACACGTGCCGAAGGCCCTGCCGGTGACCGTGACCGCTTCACCACGCCGCGGGCTGGAACCGACGCTCGAGCTCACCGAGGAGCTCGCCCGGGGTGGTTACTCGGCGGTCCCGCACCTCGCGGCGAGGATGCTGCATGACGAATGGCATCTCGCTGAGATCCTGGCCCGCCTGGACGATGCCGGCGTCCGCGACGTGTTTGTTGTCGCTGGCGACGGCGAGGAGCCGGTCGGGGGCTTCTCCGACTCGCTCCAGCTCCTGACCGCCATCGAGCGGCTCCACCGATCTGGATCTGGTCGGACGCTGGAGTCCATGGGTGTTTCGGGATACCCCGAGGGCCATCCGCTGGTCGCGGCAGACGAGCTGGACCGGGCCCTGCTGGCCAAGCAACCCCTGAGCAGCTATGTCGTCACCCAGATGTGCTTCGACCCGGGTGCTGTGCTCGGGTGGATCGCTCACGCCCGTGAGCTAGGCGTCCGCCTTCCTGTGCACGTGGGCATCGCCGGTGCGGTCGACCGCCTCAAGCTGCTGCGGGTCGCTGGTCGAATCGGCGTGGGGACATCCCTGCGGGGCGCTGTTGCATTGGGCGGTCGTATGGCATAGCTGAACGCTCACCGGCCGGGGAGTCAGATGGCGAGCGCCAGCTCATCGAACGCCGCCGGGAGCCGGTGCTGGA
>JACDHG010000185.1 GCA_013821195.1 Propionibacteriales bacterium | reverse complement strand
TCCTTGTCCTTGGGACGCGGCTTGCAGCGCACCGTGTCAGCAGCAATGTAGGCGACGTGGTCCTTCTCCTTCTTCACCCGCTCCCCGCCCCGGATGAAGTAGCGGAACACGTCGACCTCGAAGCCGCCGTACCCGAACTGCCGGACGCAGGCCTTGGACGGGTCGTAGCGGATGTCTGGCTTGGTGAAGTCGTACTGGTCGGAGAGGCCGGCGCGGATCTTCCAGTACTCAGTGCTCCACATCCGGACGTGCATCTCGCCTTCGGTGGACGGCGTGCTCGGCACCACCCAGGCCTCGACGAGCACACCGTACGGCGTCTCGTTCTGGAACTGCAGGTCGAGCGCGCCCCAGGCGACGGTGGCCTCTCGCCCCATCGGATAACGGTCGATGTAGAAGCTGTGCGGATGGTGCTCGACATCCTTCATGCCGGCGAAGAACGCCGCGTTGTAGGTCGTGGTGGCGACCTGCGAGACACCGCCGCCGAAGTCCTCGATGAGGATCCCGTCGCTGATGATGTAGCCGATCGTGAAGCCGTTCGCGGCGGTCCGCTCGCCCACGACGTCGTTGAGGCTGAAGATGTCGTCGGGGTGCAGCAACGTGCCGTTCATCAGTTCGGCCGCCCGGGACAGGTTGACGTTGCGGTAGTCCGCATGCGGGAAGTAGGTGGTGAACTCGCTGACGACCTCGTCGACACCGAGCTGGCGGGCGTCCTTTGTGGTGAAGTCCGGCGGTGTCGGAGTGGGCTCGAGCTCGACCACCCGTCCGCTGCCCGTCTTGCCAAGCGCGGGCAGCAGCCGTTCGGCAACGTCGACCGGCTGCACCTCGAAGCCGCTCTTGCCCGGTTGTACCTGGGGCCGACCGTTGGCCAGGACCACTGTCGCGTCGACCGGTTCCCGAGTCAGCGTCTGCAGACGATTCCCGATGCGCTCGGCGAGCACGTCGGCGTCGAGAAGCGGCTCGAGCTGTCCGTCGACCGCCCGCATGCTCAACGCCGGCGCGATCCGGCCGGGGCCTATGCGGACCGTTCCTCCGGGCACGCGCACGGGCACCGGCCCGGACATCGCCGGCTCGGCAAACTCGTCCATCGCGGTCCGGACGGCGCGGTTGCGGACTTCGGGCTGCACCTGGGCGACCGACAGCTCGAAGGAGGAGTCCGTGCTCAAATATGCCGCCATCAGCTCTCTGCGAGCGCGGTCGATGTCCAACTCACGGCCCGGAAGGGCGAAACGAGGCTGCGGACGTGCCTGCTCGAAGGTCACGGTGCCGTTCACCGGTGCCCGGCGCACCTTGTCGGCGAGCCGGTCGAGTGCCCGCTCCAGCTGGGCATCGTCGACGTCGACCACGGGGTCCACCTCGTCGCCGCCGGTGAAGGTCTCGACCATCTGGAACGGGTCGAGGCTGCGCCCACCGCCGGCTGACTCCACGGTGGCCGGCACATCAAGACTCAGACCGGCCGCCCGTGGCTTGATCCTGTACTTGGTGCCATCGAAGGTCGCGGTCAGCGGGTCGAAGCTGCGCGGCACCAGCTCGTCCTCGAGCTTGTCCTTGGCCGTCATCGGCATCAGGCCACCGATGGAGACGTCGGCGACCGAGGCGCCGCGAGGCACCCGGTCACTGGTGAAGAAGTAGCCGACGGCGTAGAGGGCGGCCAGCACCAGCAGCAGCACGAGGAAGAAGACGAGGGCGAAAGCCGAGCCGTGCGACCTCGCCTCGACGTCGGTCGACCCGCGTCTTCGGATGAGACCCACCGGCTTCTGCACCCCTTCGTTCACACCTGGACATCGACGCCTCAAGTGTAGGCGAGTGCCTCAGCCGGCCGGTCGCGCCGCGCGTACGACGGAGGGGGTGGTCGCCTCGGGAGCGATCAGGTCGGTGAAGCCTCCGCGGAAATACAGCAGCGGCAGCGATGCCTCCCTGTGCACGTCAAGCCCGAGCACCTCGCCCACGACGATGGTGTGATCTCCCCCGGCACAGCTCTGCCAGGTGCGGCACTCGACCCAGCACAGCGCGTCCTCGACCAAGGCGACGCCAGTGCGCTCGCCCCGCCGGTGCGGGACGCCGTCGAGCTGACCGGCCAGCGGACGCCCGCGAGTCGCCAACCACCGCGCGACGTCGACCTGCTCGTGCCCCAGTACCGAGACGCCCCACCGCCGCGTCATCGTGATCGCGTGGTGGAAGCGGGTGGACTTCTCCACACAGACCAGGACCAGTGGCGGGTCGAGGGACACCGACGTGAAGGCACTGGCCGTCATCGCGTGGTCGATACCGTCGAGCACGGTCGACGCTACGGTGACGCCACTGGCGAACTGGCTCATCGCGGCACGAAACGCGTCCGGCGTCGGCGCGGTCACGACGTCCCGCCCCGCCCGCTCAGTCGAGCCCGGCGAACAGGTCGGACTCGAGCCCGGTCGCATCATCGGTCTTTCCGGCGACGCCCTTGGCCAGCCGGTAGAACTCGGTGGCCCACACCTCGCTGCCGAGGTTGTTCGACAGTGCGAAGAAGGGTCCGTCCACGGTGATCTGGGTCGCGTGGGCCCGCATCGCGGCCAGCTTGGCCTCGACGTGCTCCTGCGCCTCGACGGCGGCGCTCAGGCGGTCATCCTCCACCGCAAACGGTGGCAGCTCGCCGTCGGGCTCCAGCCCCTCGAACGTGGTCAGGTCGCCGGTGGTGCGCAGCCGACGCAGTCCGTCGCGCAGGCGGCTCGCCGACATCGCGGTCCAGTAGACCTTGGCGATCTCCCATGCGTCGCCGAGGTCGGGCCGGTACGACGGGGCGGTGGCGAGGCCCGCCGCGTACGTCGCGACCCGGTGAGCCTGGATGTGGTCGGGATGTCCGTAGCCGCCGAAGTCGTCGTAGGTCACCAGCACCTGCGGGCGGATCTCGCGGATGACCGAGACCAGGTGGTCGGACGCCTCGCGCAGGTCGGCGCGCCAGAAACAGTCCGGGCGGTCGTTGGCGGCAGTCCCCGTCATCCCCGAGTCGCGGTAGCCGCCGGGTCCACCGAGGAATCGGTGGTCGGTGACGCCGAGCTCGGACATCGCGGCCGCCAGCTCCCCGATCCGGTGCTCTCCCAGCCGGTCCTCGTGCTCGGCGGCGAGGTGTTCGAGCTCGGGTACGAGGACCTCGCCCTCCTCGCCCAGCGTGCACGTGACCAGGGTGACCGAGGCACCTTCGGCGACGTACTTGGCCATCGTGGCGCCGTTGTTGATCGTCTCGTCGTCGGGGTGGGCGTGGACGAGCAGCAGGCGGCGTCCTGGTCCGGCGGTGGGCATGCGCCAAGGCTACGGCGTACCCCGACCCAGCTCCTGCTCGATCCCCGGCAGCACCGCGATCAGGTGGTCGAGCGCGACCCGGGTGCGCCCCGGCTCCCCCACCGCGGCGAGGTTCGCCATCCCCGAGTCACCGGCGGCCTGCCCGGCGGTGATGTTGGCCACCGCCCCGCTGATGCGTGGCACCACGCCGGCCAGCACATCCGACGGCCGGATCGCACCGTACGACGCACAGAGCAGGCGCAGCCGCCTCGCGGACTCCCGCACGCCGACGTCGCGCCACAGCGGGACGAAGTTCCACGCGGAGAACGCCAGGTCGTCCAGCGGATGCCCCGGACCCGCGACATCCCAGTCGATGACACCGACGAGCCGCTCACTCTCGTCGACGACGACGTTGTACGGAGCGACGTCGTGGTGGCAGATGATCTCGTCGCGGTCCATGGAGCGGTCGGAGAACCTCCAGCGCACGCTCCCGGTGGGTCGAAAGTCGCGCACCGCGGCGTGGTAGCGGCGCAGCCAGTGCATCGCCTCGACGATGACGTGGTCGGGTGCCTCCCCGTCCGGACACGTGCGTCCGGGGAGGTAGGTGAGCACCTCGCGGCCGCGAGCGTCGATGCCCAGGACACGGGGTACGCCGTCGAGACCGGCCGTGGCGAGGTGGTCGAGCAGCGCGTGCACCGCCGGCGTCCAGGGGCCGGTCGGTCGACGGGCGGTGGCACCGATCCGCACCGCGCCACCCACGTTGCCGCCGGGCAGACTCTGACCGTCGAGCAGGAGCTGCTCGAGCTCACCCAGGAAGGGGCGGTCGGCGGACAGCCACGCCACCTCGTCGAGCTCCTCCGGCCCGAGCCAGCGCAGTGCGTCGTGCACCCGGGGCGTCGGCTCGCCGCCGACGAGGCGCGCTGCGTAGACATGCAGCACGAATCCGGCCCTCAGCTGCTGCTCCCCGCCAAGCCGTCCGGTGACCTGGACCGCGCATCCGAGCTCCTCGGCGACCTCCCGCACGCCGCTCTGCTCAGACGTCTCCCCCGGATCCACCTTGCCGCCAGGGAACTCCCAGCCACCGGCCAGCTCCGCCGGCAGCACGCGACGGGTGGCCAGCAGCCGCCCCTGATCGATGATCGCCACCCCGACGACCAGCATCTGTCCTCGTCGGCTGTCCACGACGGGCCAGCCTGGCACAGCGACGGCCCCGCGGCCGGTTCGTCTGCGGTTCCTCGGGTCATTCGTGGTCGACGACCGCAGACGAATCGGGGTGGTGCCGCTCAGGCCTGCGTGGTCTGCTCCAGGTCGATCACGATCTTGCCGAGCACGTGTCCGGACTCCACCGCCCGAAGAGCCTGCGCGGCCTCGCCGAAGGGGTAGGTCTGCAGCACCTTGGGATCGACCTTGCCCTCGGCGACCATGTCGGCGACGGTCGGCACGCCCGCTGAGCCGGACACCAGGAAGCTACCGCCGAGCTCGGCGACACCAGGATCGGCGACCGACACGATCCGGGACGGGTCGGTGACCAGGACGGAGACCTCACGCATCGGCTCGCCGCCGACCACGTCGAAGACGGCGTCGACGCCACCGGGCAGCAACGCCCGCATCTGCTCGACGACGTCGCCGCTGTCGTAGGGCACCAGGGTGGCGTCGAGGCTCTCGACCAGCGGCCGTTTGCTCTCGCTCCCGATCCCGAAGACCGCCACGCCGCGGTTGCGCGCCAGTTGCGCCGCCATCACTCCGACACCACCGCCGACGCCGTTGATCAGCAGCGTCTCACCCTCGGTGACGCCGAGCTGCTCCAACACCTCCCAGGCGGTCCCGCCCGCGACCGGCAAGGCGGCCGCCTGAACGAAGCTCAGCTGCGGCGGCTTCTTCGTGGTGTCCTCCGCGAGCAGCACCGCGTGCTCGGCGTAGCTGCCGTGCTCGGGCGCGGTCTTGCCCAGCACTGCGTCGCCCTCGACGAAGCCGTCGACGTCCGAGCCGACCGCCACCACGAGGCCGGACGCCTCCACTCCCAGCGCCAGCGGGAAGTTCGGCGTGGCCTCCGGGTTGGCCATCGCGCCGCTGCGGAGCTTGTGGTCCACCGGGTTGACCCCCACTGCCTTGACCGCGATCACCAGCTCGCTGGGACCCGGCGACGGCACCGGACGGTCAAACCAGGTCTCGGTCTCCTGACCGCCGTAGGAGTTGTAGCCGTAGGCATTGCTCATCGTGGACCGTCCTTTCCCTCGTAGCGCACCGAGCCCTGCTCAGCCTATGC
>JACDHG010000184.1 GCA_013821195.1 Propionibacteriales bacterium | reverse complement strand
CACGGATACCGATGATGTCGACGGTCTCGTTGATCTTGACGATGCCGCGCTCGATGCGACCTGTGATGACCGTCCCACGGCCGGTGATGGTGAAGACGTCCTCGACGGGCATCAGGAACGGCTTCTCTTTGTCACGCACGGGCTGCGGGATGGCCTCGTCGACAGCGGCCATGAGCTCGACGACGGACTCGCTCCACTTCTCGTCACCGTTGAGGGCCGGGAACGCCGCCACGCGGACGACTGGGATGTCGTCACCGGCGTACTCGTACTCCGACAGCAGCTCACGGACCTCGAGCTCGACCAGCTCGATGAGCTCCTCGTCGTCAACCATGTCGCACTTGTTCAGCGCGACGACGATCGCAGGAACGCCGACCTGGCGGGCCAGCAGCACGTGCTCGCGCGTCTGCGGCATCGGGCCGTCGGTAGCCGCGACCACCAGGATCGCGCCGTCCATCTGCGCCGCCCCGGTGATCATGTTCTTGATGTAGTCAGCGTGGCCGGGACAGTCGACGTGCGCGTAGTGGCGCGCCTCGGTCTGGTACTCGATGTGGGCGATCGAGATGGTGATCCCGCGCTGCTTCTCCTCAGGTGCCTTGTCGATGTCGTCGAAAGCGAACTGGGGGTTCAGATTGGGGAACTTGTCGTGCAGCACCTTCGAGATCGCCGCGGTCAGAGTGGTCTTCCCGTGGTCGATGTGGCCGATGGTGCCGATATTCACGTGCGGCTTTGTCCGCTCGAATTTGGCCTTCGCCACTTGGACTTCCTCCTAGATAGAACTGACTCGTTGCGAGTACGCCGGGGAGTTACCTTACTGCGTCACTTGCTGGGTCACTTGCTGGTGTCACTCCCCGCGGACCTTCTGGATGATCTCGTCGGCGACGGTTCTCGGAACCTCGGCGTACGAGTCGAACTGCATGGAGTACGACGCACGACCCTGCGTCTTGGACCGCAGGTCACCAACGTATCCAAACATCTCGGACAGCGGAACCAGACCCTTGATCAGCTTGACCCCACCAAGACCCTCATCCATGGACTGGATCTGTCCACGCCGGGAGTTGATGTCACCGATCACCTCACCCATGTAGTCCTCGGGAGTCGTCACCTCGACGGCCATCATCGGCTCGAGCAGGACGGGGCTCGCGCGGCGTGCCGCCTCCTTGAACACCATCCGGCCGGCCATCTTGAAGGCCATCTCGGAGGAGTCGACGTCGTGGTAGGCACCGTCTTGAAGTGTCACCTTGATGTCGACCATCGGGTAGCCGGCGAGGATGCCGAACTCCATGGCTTCCTGGATGCCTTCGTCGACAGGCGGAATGTACTCGCGCGGGATTCGGCCACCGGTGACCGCGTTGACGAACTCGTAGCCGCCATCACCCTCGCCACCGGTCGGCTCCATGTCGATGATGACCTTCGCGAACTGACCGGAGCCACCGGTCTGCTTCTTGTGGATGTAGTCGACCTTCTGCACGGCCTTGCGGATCGTCTCGCGGTAGGCAACCTGCGGCTTCCCGACGTTCGCCTCGACGCGGAACTCGCGCCGCATCCTGTCGACGAGAACTTCGAGGTGCAGCTCGCCCATCCCGGCGATGATCGTCTGCCCGGTCTCCTCGTCGGTGCGCACCTGGAAGGTCGGGTCCTCCTCCGAGAGTCGCTGGATCGCCGTGCCCAGCTTCTCTTGGTCGCCCTTCGACTTCGGCTCGACGGCGACGTGGATCACGGGAGCAGGGAACGTCATCGACTCCAGCACGACCGGCTTGGCCTGGTCGCACAAGGTCTCACCCGTCGTGGTGTCCTTGAGTCCCATCACTGCCACGATGTGGCCGGCGCCGACCGACGCGATCTCCTCACGCTTGTTGGCGTGCATGCGGTAGATCTTGCCGATGCGCTCCTTCCGGCCTTTGGTGGGGTTGAGAACCGTTGTGCCGGTGTCGAGCCTGCCAGAGTAGACGCGCAGATAAGTGAGTTTGCCTAGGTGCGGATCGGCCATGATCTTGAAGGCCAGGGCCGCGAACGGCTCGTCCTCGCTGGGACGGCGCTGGACGACGATGTCCTCGTCCTTGACGGCGTGGCCCTCGACCGACGAGATGTCGATCGGTGACGGCAGGTAGGCGATCACGGCGTCGAGCAGCGGCTGCACACCCTTGTTCTTGAAGGCGGTGCCGGTGAGCACTGGAGTGAGCTTGTCGACGAGGGTGGCGCGGCGGATAGCCGCGTGCAGCTGCTCGGTCGTGGGCTCCTCACCCTCGAGGTACAGCTCCATCATCTCGTCGTCTGCCTCGGCGATGGTCTCGAGGAGACGGTCGCGCCACTCGCGAGCTGCGTCCGTGTGCGTGGCCGGGATCTCCTCGATGGCATACTCCTCGCCCTTGTCGGTCTCGCCGCGCCAGGTGAGCGCACGCATACCGACAAGGTCGACGACGCCGATGAAGTCGGCCTCGGTGCCGATCGGGATCTGCAGCACCAGAGGCACAGCACCGAGCCGTGACTCGATCATCTCGACGCAGCGGTGGAACTCGGCGCCGGTACGGTCGAGCTTGTTGACGAAGCAGAGTCGTGGAACACGGTAGCGGTTGGCCTGACGCCACACCGTCTCGGACTGTGGCTCGACTCCGGCGACACCGTCGAACACTGCCACGGCGCCGTCTAGCACACGCAGCGAACGCTCGACCTCGACAGTGAAGTCCACGTGGCCAGGGGTGTCGATGATGTTGATCGTGTGGTCTTTCCACGTGCAGGTCGTCGCAGCGGACGTGATCGTGATGCCACGCTCCTGCTCCTGCTCCATCCAGTCCATGGTTGCCGCGCCCTCGTGGACCTCACCGATCTTGTAGTTGATTCCGGTGTAGTAGAGGATCCGCTCCGTGGTCGTGGTCTTACCGGCATCGATGTGCGCCATGATGCCGATGTTGCGGACACGGCCGAGGTCGGTGGTGATGGTGGTAGCCACGATGGGTGCTTCCCTAACGGTCTATGGGTGGGTCGATTGTGATGGGCTCGAGGTGCGACGTGGGCTCGGTCGAACGAGCCGGGACGACGTACGCCCTCATCACCAGCGGTAGTGCGCGAAGGCCTTGTTGGACTCGGCCATCTTGTGGGTGTCCTCGCGACGCTTGACCGCAGCGCCGAGGCCGTTGGAGGCGTCGAGCAGCTCGTTCATCAGCCGCTCCGACATGGTTTTCTCGCGACGGGCCTGCGAGTACTGGACCAGCCAACGCAGGGCGAGCGCTGTCGACCGGCTCGGGCGCACCTCGACGGGCACCTGGTAGGTGGCGCCTCCGACACGACGGCTGCGCACCTCCAGCGTCGGCTTGACGTTGTCCAGCGCGCGCTTGAGGGTGAGGACCGGGTCGGTACCGCTCTTGGTACGGCACCCTTCGAGGGCGGTGTGCACGATCCGCTCGGCGACCTGCTTCTTGCCATCGACGAGAACCTTGTTGATCAGCTGGGTGACCAGCTGGCTGCTGTACACCGGGTCGATCTCGATCGGACGCTTCGGCGCCGGGCCCTTGCGAGGCATTAGCTCTTCTCCTTCTTCGCGCCATACCGGCTACGAGCCTGCTTGCGGTTCTTGACACCTTGCGTGTCGAGCGAGCCGCGGATGATCTTGTAGCGCACGCCTGGGAGGTCCTTCACCCGGCCGCCGCGCACCAGGACGATGGAGTGCTCCTGCAGGTTGTGGCCGACGCCCGGGATGTATGCCGTCACCTCGATGCCGCTGGTCAAGCGCACGCGGGCGACTTTGCGGAGGGCGGAGTTCGGCTTCTTCGGCGTGGTCGTGTAGACACGCGTGCACACCCCGCGCCGCTGAGGAGAACCCTTCAGGGCGGGCGTCTTCGTCTTCGACACCTTGTCCTGGCGGCCCTTGCGGACCAGCTGTTGGATGGTGGGCACCGCGTCGTTCTCATTTCTGTCGGCTGCACGGATAGCGCCTGCGTCGCGACCCCCGTGCTCGGGCGTGTCGCCCTTACGTCGGTCATCCAAGCCAGACAGTACGGCGAGGTGGTGGTCGTGTGCAGACCTCGTGACCCGAGTGGCGCACGAGAAGACCTGGATAGGTCCAGGCACAGTATTCAAGATTACCGGCTGTGCCGTGCAGGGTCAAAACGACTGCAATGAAGGCGGTGCGGTTCACCGGCGCCGGGTGCAGGCGATCAGGCGGGCCCTTGCTGGCGTACAGCTCTGACGCACTCCATCGCGCTTTGCAACTCCGTCAGCCACTCCTCGCTGTGCCGCCCCACGAGCCGCACGCACCAGCTCAGCGCGTCGGCGCGCGAGCGCGCCACTCCCGACTCGACGAGCGTGTCGAGGACGAGGCGCTGTGGCTGTCGCAGCCGTGTCATCACTGGCACCGCGAGATGGGTGAACAGCGCGTTGTGGTCGCCGATCTGGGCCCCCCACGACACCTTCCGCTCGAACCGCGCCTCGGCTTCACGGGCGATCGACATCCGGTCTTCGCGGGTCTCGTCCCGCCAGCCGGCGATCCGGCCGGCGGCAGCCTCGCTGCGCTCGGCGTCCGACGCGTCGGAACCGAGTTCCACGGACTCGAGCGTGAGGAGGACGGTGATCTCTTCTCGGTCCACGGTGATCTCGGGGGCGACCTTGGTCCAGCCAGCGGGCAGGCGACCGGCGAACCACGCGTTGACTTGAGTTGGCTCTACAGTAATCATGTAATCCAGATTACATCCATTGAAGAGATCCTGCAAGACACCTCGCCACTCATCGGCCGAGCTCAGAGGCGTCCCTGGTAACCCGCCGGTGGTCCCTCCGGCGGAGCGCCATGCCCCGGGGGCTGGGTCGCCTGTGGGGCGGAGGCGGTCTGCTCGCGCTGGTGACGCCACCCCAGGGTGATAGGCAGCGCCGCGAGGACCGCTCCGAGGACGGCGTAGAACATCGCCCAGCGCAGCGGGTGCTCGGTCGACGCCACCACGACGGCAGTTCCAGGCAGCGTCACCGCGCCCACAAAGGCGAGGACGAGATATCCCGGGTAGGACGTGAACACGTAGCCGATGACGAGCGCCACAGCTACCAGCATTCCGAGCACCAAGGCGATCCGGATGTCTGTACGCAAGCCGTCGGCCCCGGCGGACTGCTCCCCCGAGCCGGCACTGAACTGGAAGAGGATGCCGATCGCCACCACAGTGACCCACATTGCGACGAGGGCAATCCCGCCACCGAGCATCGCGGCCAGGGTTCGGCAGGAGAAGCGCCACCCGGCAGCGGCCACGACCAGGCCGTAGGCAAGGAAGATCATGCCGGTGGACAACAGGGAGCCCGAGCCGCCGTCGTAATCGTCGAGCATGTCCGACACCAGCTGGGAGATGAAGACGAGACCGCCAAGGACGGCAACGGCGACGAGAACCTGCCCCCTGAAGTACCAGAAGCCAGCGATTCCCCCCACCAGCATCAACATGGCACTCAGATACACCAAGGCGTCGCTATCCCACGTCGCCACGATCGTCCCGACCAGGGCAACCAGGGCAAACGCACCGAAGACCGATGTCACGAGGCGCTGGTGGGGAC
>JACDHG010000183.1 GCA_013821195.1 Propionibacteriales bacterium | reverse complement strand
ACTGGATGGCGTCTGTTGGCCTCGACCCAGTCACTCGCATCGGTTGGGCCGGCGGGTACGTCGGCGATGGGTTGACGACGACGAACCTGGCCGGTCGCACCCTCGCCGATCTGGTGACCGGTACGGCGTCCGACCTGACGGCCCTGCCGTGGGTCAACCACCGCTCGAGGCGGTGGGAGCCCGAGCCCTTTCGCTGGCTGGGGGTGAACGCCGGCCTGCGGGCGATGACCGTCGCCGACCTCGAGGAGAGGATGACTCATCGTCCATCCGTTGTGGCGAAAGCGATGGCCCCGCTGCTGGGAGGTCACTGAATCGACCACTGGCCCGCACAGGGCCCGGGCATGGCTTAGCCCAGTGGCAGCCCGGCTTTCACGACTCAGGTGTACAGGCAGAAAGGGTGGCCCGCAGGATCGAGAAGTACCCGCACATCCTGCTGAGGTTGGTACGCCGACCGACAGTCGGCGCCGACCTCGAGCGCATGGGTCACCGCCAGCCTGGCACATCCCCCCACGTCACCTCCTGACTTTCCGCCGCGTCAGTCAGCCGGGTTGCAGATCCTTTGCCATGACCCGCTCTCGCCGAACCCCGTCAGCCATCAGATCGCCCAGCTCTCCGGTGAAGCTGAACCCGTTGCGTCGGTAGAGCAGAGCGGCGGCGCCGTTCCCGTCCGCTATGTCGAGACGCAAGGTGTGGGCGCCGACGGACTCTCCCCAACGCTCGACCTCGCACAGCAGCGCGTCTCCCACCCCGCGCCCGCGTGCTGTCGGAGACACCCACATCGAGATGAGCTCGACCACGCCGTCGTCAGCAGTGGGTACACCGCTCGCCATACCGACCGCCTGGTCATCGAGCATCGCCCGGATGTTGTACGACCCCGGGATGCCCAGCCGACTGCGCCACCGTTCTTCCCGGTCGCCCTCACCTCGCCAGTCCGCGAGCTGGGAGCCGAACGCGTGGGGTGCCTCCTCCAACGCAGCCAGTCGCAGTGTGCGCCAGAGCTCCCAGTCGTGCGGGCTGAGACGGCAGATCTCGATCACGCAGCCAAGCATGCTCCGCGAGGCCGCTACCTGCCACTGCACCCACACCTGGTCGCACTGATCGACGACTACCTGCTGCGTACGTCCCGGCCGACCATCCGCAGCTGCTGCCCCGGGGGGCGACTCGAAACATGACGTTGCGGTCCCCAGTCGCAACGACCTTGATCGGCGGGACCGTCTCGCCGTCGAGCCAGTCGAGGCGGATTCCCCTTCATCACGGCGCTCAGAGCGGTGCCTGTGGATTCACTCGCCGGATGTCTCGGCATGCGAGCGGCCGGAGATCTGTCGTGACAACCAAGGGTCAGCGACAGCGAAGGGCACAATCGGCCAGAAGGGCACGAACCCGGTTGGGCCCGGAGGCGGTCAGCGCCTCGGCGGACATGGCTCGCGCGACATCGAGGTCGACGCCACGGACCGCAGCCTTCACCTCCGGGACTCTCGGCGGCGTACAACTCAGCTCGTCGACCCCGAGACCGAGCAGCAGGGGTACGGCGACCGGACTGCTCGCCAGGTCTCCGCAGACGGCGACCGCGACGTCCGGACCGACATCGGACACCACGGTGGCCACGAGTGCCAGCAGGGCGGGGTCGAAAGGGTCGGCGAGCCCTGCGACGGCGGCGTTGCCGCGCTCGGCTGCTGTTGTGTACTGCGTCAGGTCGTTCGTTCCGATGCTGACGAAGTCCAGGCCCGCGACGAGTGTGGCCGCCCTGAGAGCTGCCGCGGGAACCTCGACCATGATGCCGACGTCGAGTCCCGCGGGGACGTCACCGGTGCTGGCAGCGGCCGCCTCGATCAGCATCGCACGCGCCCACTCCACCTCGTCGCGCGTCGTGACCATCGGGAACATCACCTTGGTCGGGACACGCTTCGCCACCAGGCACACGGCCCGCAGCTGGTCGAGCAACAGCTCCTGTCGCGACCGGAAGACCCGGATGCCCCGCTCCCCGAGGAACGGGTTGGCCTCTGACGGCATCGAGAGGAACGGGAGAGGCTTGTCACCGCCGACGTCCCAGGTGCGCACGGTCATCGGCCGTCCGCCGAGCGCGGCCGAGACCGCCAGCAGCCGCTCGACCTGCTCGTCCACCGTCGGTGCGGTCGTGTGGTCGCCGAAGAGGATCTCGGTGCGGACGAGCCCTGACCCGTCGGCGCCACATCTTCGCGCCTCGGCTGCCTCCTCCGGCGAGGCGACGTTGGCCAGCACCGCGACCGGGCGGCCGTCGCTGGTGACGGCCGGCGACTGTGCCTGGGACACGGCGACGTCGCGGGCCTCGCGGCGGCGCTCGATCTCCTGCCGCAGCCTGTCCTGCTCCCCCTCTCCGGGGTCGACCAGCAGGCGTCCTACCGATGCGTCGAAGGCGATCGTGACCCCTGACTCGACGGCTGCCGCCGCATCGCCTGCGTCAGCAAGGAGAGGGATGCCCCTCGATCTCACGACCAGGACGCCGTGGCCGGTCGAACCGCCCCGCACTGTCACGACGCCGTGGACCGTCAGGGCGTCGAGCGTGGCCGCGGTCGCTGCGTCCAGCTCGGGCACGACGAGGATGCCCTCGCCGGCGACCAGCGGCTCGGGTTGGCCGAGCAGGGATCGCAGGACGAGTCCCCGCACGCTCCTGACGTCTGCTGCCCGCTCTCGCAGGTACGGGTCAGACAGCGTGCCGTACTGCTGGGCGACGGCGCCGAGCCGCTCCCCCCAAGCCTCGACGGCCGAGGTGCCTGCGTCGATGTCATTCGACACGGCGGACGTGATCTCCGGGTCGGTGAGCAACGCCTTCTGCGCGGAGAAGATCTCCGCCGCACCCGGTCCCGCACTCGAAGCGGTATGACGGTGGAGCTCGTCGAGCCGGTCGGCCGCTCGTCTCAGCGCCTCACCGGACCGCTCGGACTCATCGGACGGCGAACCCGCCACATAACCCCTCGTGTCCACCTCCGCGGCAGCCACCAGGGCGGGGCCGATGGCGATGTCAAGCCCCGAGCCCGAGCCGCGCTCGACTGCCGGGACGATGTCGGGGGCCGAGGTGTCGTCGGGCACCGTGGCCGCACCCGCCCGAGGCGAAGCGTCGTCACCGAAGCTGTAGGCCGCCAGCTCGGCGACAGCTTCGAGGACGTCAGCCGCGTCGGGCCCGGAGGCGGACACGGCAAGTCGATGCCCATGACGCGCGTCAAGCGTGGCGACCTGGCTCAGACTCGCCGCGGTGACAGGGCCGCGACCGGTGGTCGCGTTGGTGAGCGTGACCTCGGCGGCGAACCGCCCCACGAGGGCGACCAGACGAGCCGCCGGGCGGGCATGCAACCCGTGCGCGGCGAGAACCTCGACCTCCACACTCTCGGCATCCTCGTCCAGGTCGAGAGCTGAGGCATCGACGTCAGCGGCCCCGGCTACCTCGACCACACCGAGGTGCTCACGCTTCCCGAGCAGACCCGCGTCGGCTTCGGCTGCCACGGCGTCGATGGTCGACCCCGTCGACGCCGCGACGACAGCGGCGACAAGGCCCTCGACGAGCGGTGCACTGCTGAGCCGCACCCTCTTGGCGACATCGGGGTCAAGGAACTCGAGCGCCATCTCCGCACTGAGCACGGCACTTCCGAGGTCCAGGAGCACGAGGACTCCGTCGGGACCGTCCACCTCGGTGATCGCCTGGGCCACCGCCGTGGCGTCGGTGCCGAACGCCGACTCGTCGAGCCCGGCGGCAATGGCCACCCGCGGACGCTCGTCGCCACTGACCATCTCACCGGCCAGGGCGACCGCCGCCTCCGCCAGCGACCGGCTGTGGGAGACGACGACGATGGAGATCACGACAACGTGGCGGCTGCCGACTCCAGCAGCAGCGTGGTGCTGGTGGCACCCGGGTCCTGATGCCCGGCGCTGCGCTCGCCCAGGTAGCTGGCCCTGCCCTTGCGCGCCACCATGGGGGTCGTCTCGTCACGTCCGCGGGCCGCCGCTTCCGCCGCAGCCTGCAAGGCGGCCGTCACGTCGCCCCCCGAGTCGATCGCGGCGTCGTAGGCGTCGACGGCTGGTGCCCAGGCGTCGTACATCGTCTTGTCTCCGAGCTCGGCCTTGCCCCGGGCGACAATGCCCTCGACACCTGCCCGCAGGGCCGCCCCGAACTGCGCCCCGCTGATCTCGGCCATGTCGGCGAGCGCAGTCCCGGTGCGGAGCAGGAACGTGCCGTACAGCGGGCCGCTCGCGCCGCCGATGGTGCTCACGAGGGTCATGCCCGCCTTCTTGAGCAATGCGTCGACGGAGGCGAACTCCTCCTTGTCGAGCGCGGCGACGACTGCGGCCATCCCGCGGTTCATGTTGGTGCCGTGGTCCGCGTCGCCGATGGCGGCGTCGAGCTGGGTCAGCTCGGCGGCGTGGTCGGCGATCGTCTCGGCGTACGCCGTCAGCCACGCCGAGACCGACGCGACGTCGACGGCCACGGTCACGCTCCCCAGCGAAGACCGGGGGTGTTGACCGGCGCGTCCCAGAGCCCTACGAGCTCGTCGTCGACCTTGAGCAGCGTCACCGAGCAGCCGGCCATCTCCAGCGAGGTGATGTAGCTGCCCACCAGCGACCGCGCGACGGTGATGCCCGCCTTGTCGAGCAGCTGCCGCACCTCGTTGAACATCACGTACAGTTCGATCAGGGGGGTGCCGCCCATGCCGTTGACGAAGGCGATCACGGAGTCCCCCTGCCCGTACGGCAGGTCACCGAGGATGGGGTCGACGAGCAAGGCAGCGACCTCCTTCGCGGGAGCCAGCGGAAGACGCTTGCGACCGGGCTCGCCGTGGATGCCGATTCCGACCTCCATCTCGTCGTCGGCCAGGTCGAACGTGGGCTTGCCGGCGGACGGGACGGTGCACGACGTCAGGGCCATACCCATGCTGCGCCCGTTGTCGTTGACCCTCTTGGCGAGGTCGGCGACCTCCTGCAGCGAGCGGCCCTCCTCTGCTGCGGCACCGACGATCTTCTCCAGCAGGACGGTCACTCCGACGCCGCGACGGCCGGCGGTGTAGAGGCTGTCCTGGACGGCGACGTCGTCGTCGGTGACAACCGCGAGCACCTCTGTCCCCGCCTCCGCAGCGGCGAGCTCGGCGGCCATCTCGAAGTTCATCACGTCGCCGGTGTAGTTCTTGACGATGTGCAGGACCCCTGCGCCGCCGTCCACCTCCTTGGTGGCGGCCATCATCTGGTCGGGCACCGGTGAGGTGAAGACCTCGCCAGCACACGCCGCGTCGAGCATCCCGAGTCCGACGAACCCGCCGTGCATCGGCTCGTGTCCGGAGCCGCCTCCGGAGATCAGCCCGACCTTGCCCTGCCTCGGTGCGTCCAGACGGTAGATGACCTTGTTGTCGTGGTCGACGCGGACCCGATCAGCATGGGCGGCCTCGATGCCGAGCAGTGCTTCCTTGACGACGTCGGCGGGGTCGTTGATGAGTTTCTTCATGTGGTCATCTTGTCCTGCGGAGGGCTGGACGACAACCGGCCGGCCTCAGTCGTCGCGCAGCACCCGCGTGATCTGCGCCAAGACGTCCGCGTCCTCGATGGT
>JACDHG010000050.1 GCA_013821195.1 Propionibacteriales bacterium | reverse complement strand
CGATCGGTCTGTTGACGCGGCTGCGCTTCCGGGTGACGGTCAACACCGACAACCGGCTGATGAGCGGTACGACGATGAGCCGGGAGATGCAGCTGCTCGGCGAGGCGTTCGGGTATGACTTCGACGACCTGCGCTGGTTCACCATCAACGCGATGAAGAGCGCGTTCCTGCCCTTCGACGAGCGGCTTGCCCTGATCGACGACGTCATCAAGCCCGGGTATGCCGCCCTGGCGATCTCGCAGTAGCCCAGCTACCGAAGGAGTGTGGAGGTGAAAGCACTGACGATCGTGCCAAAGCAGAAGGGCTCGCTAACCGTCGAGGACAGGCCTGAGCCGGATGCCGACGACCGGCTTCTATTGGTCGACGGACTGGCGGTCGGAGTTTGCGGCACCGACAAGGAGCTGGTCGCCGGCGAGTACGGTTCGGCGCCCCCCGGGCAGGAGCGGCTGGTCATCGGGCACGAGTCGCTTGGCAAGGTGAGGCACGCTCCTGACGGATCTGGTTTCGCAGCCGGCGACCTGGTCGTCGGCGTGGTCCGCCGCCCCGACCCGGAGCCGTGCGGCGCGTGCGCGCGCGGGCAGTTCGACATGTGCCGCAACGGCCGGTACACCGAACGAGGCATCAAGGAGCTCGACGGCTACGCGAGTCAGGTGTGGACGGTAGAACCGGAGTACGCAGTCAGACTTGACCCACGGTTGTCGGGGGTGGGGGTGCTTCTCGAACCCACCTCGGTGGTCGCCAAGGCCTGGGAGCAAGTCGAGAGGATAGGTGCCAGGGCCTGGTTCGAGCCCCGCCGGCTGCTGGTGACCGGCGCGGGTCCGATTGGCCTGCTTGCTGCACTGCTGGGAGTCCAACGGGGCCTCGAAGTTCACGTCCTCGACCGTGTCGTCGACGGTCCCAAGCCGGACCTGGTCGCTGAGCTCGGAGCCACCTACCACAACAGCGGCGTGGATATGGCGGCCCTCGCCGCGGAGCCCGACATCGTCGTCGAGGCGACCGGCGTCGGCCGAGTGATCTACGACGCCATGGCGGCTACCGCCGCCTACGGGATCGTCTGCCTGACCGGGGTCTCCAGCGCTGGCCGTTCGTTGACCATCGACTCCGGCAGCATCAACCGAGAAATTGTCATGGAGAATGACGCGGTGGTGGGGTCGGTCAATGCGAATCTCGGTCACTACGCCGCTGCAGCTGATGCCCTGGTCGCGGCTGACATCGGCTGGCTTGAGCGGCTGCTGACACGACGGGTTCCGCTCGCCTATTTCGACGACGCCTTCACCGCTCACGAGGACGACGTCAAGGTTGTCATCCGCCTCGACGAGTAATGGGTTCTGCGCATCGCCCTCGCCCACCCGTGGTGGTCGGGCGACGCCTGTCGTTCACCGCGACGCACCCGCTCAAGTCCTCGTTGCCGATCAGGTTGGACCTTCTCGCTCGAGCGGCTCCTCTCGACCGGCGGGCTCGTCTGGGGCCTTGAACTGTCGTGCCAGGACAACGTCTGTGGACGAGTGAGCGACGATCGACATAACGATGGCCAGCGCCACCAGGTGGAACACGTCATCGGCTAGCTCGATGCCGGACTCGAGCACTATGAGCCCGTAGACGACCGAAGCGAAGCCTTTGGGGCCGAACCACATGGCCGCCGCCTGCTCGCGTAGCCCCAGCGGCGAACCCATGAATGAGACGGCCAGCGCCAACGGCCGTGCCACGACGAGGGCCAGGAGTGCAAACGCCCAGCCGGCAAAGGTGATCTCCTGGAAGAGGAAATCCGGCGTGATGAGAGCGCCGAACACGAGGATTGCAGCCAGCTTGAGCAGCTCGCTCAACAGCTCGCCGAACTGCTCGAACTCATGTCGGAAACCTGGACCCATGGTCGCCACAGTCACTCCCGCGGCAAAGGCCCCGAGGAACAGGTTTCCGTGCGTTGCCACGCAGATGCCGAGGACGAGCAGACCGATCGACACGGCCACCAGTGGCTGCTGCCCTTTTGTTGCAGCGAGGAACGGGAGGCGCTCGAGTCGCAAGACGACCCACGGCACGACCACGCCGATCGCGATGCCGAGGAGGATCTCCTCGAGCAGCCGCCATCCCCCTGCATCCATCCCCCCGGCCAGCGACAGGAGCACGAGGACGACCGGCAGAGCGAGGCCGTCGTTGACGCCGGACTCGACGTTGAGCAGGTGACGCAGTCGTCGCGGTACCTCTTCCCTCCCCACGATCGCCGCAGCGAACACGGGATCGGTGGGCGCTAGGACGGCCCCGAGGAGAAACGACTCGAGCCACGGCAGTCCCGCGACGACGTGGGCGAGGACGGCCGTGAGGCCAAGGGTCAACGGGAGTCCGAGCAGGAGCGCACGACCTGGAAGCCGCCACGCCGACCGGAGGTCTGCGATCCCGACCCGCATGCCGTCGGTGAAGAGCACTGAGAAGAGGGCCAGCTCAGCCAGAGCGCTGACGAGCGGGTCGCTTGTCTGGACCGGCACGACCTCGAGCAGTCCAGGCCCGAGGACGAACCCGCCGAGCAGGAAGAGGACCGCGGTCGAGAGAACCGTGCGGTGTGCGCGCTCAGAGACGAGCACGGCGACCACCAGCAGAGCTGCGAACGACACGAGCAGCGATGAGGCCACGACTCAACCTTCGAACTCGATAGGGACCCGCCCGGACGTCGCCTTCGCGCTTCCCCGACGTGCTGGCTTCGATGAATCCGGTCTGCGCCGCGGCGCGCATACGCGCATTCATGGATATTGGAGAGCAAGCCAACCAGTTGGTAGTCCGCTCGGCAAAACGGAGGGCTGGATTCCAGCCCGGCACAGAGAGCCTCAACCAGCTCTTGCTGGGGCTTGAGTTCTTCGCTCTCGAGGAGCGCTCAACGGGTAACGTGGGCGCCTCCGTCCTCCCACACCGCCGGAGTGCCGGCCGCAGTGGTTTCGATTTGATCGACCTGTCGCTTCAGAGCTCCGGTGCAGCCCGTCGTCGAACCTGCAGACCGGTGCGGCAACCTCGATCGCCGAGCACCCGATCGGTCTGTTGACGCGGCTGCGCTTCCGGGTGACGGTCAACACCGACAACCGGCTGATGAGCGGTACGACGATGAGCCGGGAGATGCAGCTGCTCGGCGAGGCGTTCGGGTATGACCCCTTCGACGAGCGGCTCGCCCTGATCGACGACGTCAACAAGCCCGGCTACGCAGAACTGGTGAGCACGCGCAGCCAGGCGTTTAGATCCCGTCCCCGCCGGGTACCTGCCCAAACACATCGATGACCCGGTCTGGAGGCCAGCGAACCGTGGACGTTCCGGCGCCGAGGGGCCCAGTGACAGCCCGCCTCTGCCAGTCCCTGGCCACCGGTCGCGAGCTCGAACCGGACACCGGCGGCTGGGTGAGTGGGACCGCCGACGTCGCAGGCGACGACGACCTCCAGCTGGCGCTGTGGATGCTCTACGAGGGTCACTACCGAGGCTTCGACAAGGTCGGTGCCGACGACGAGTGGCGCCTCGACCACCTCAACCTCCGCGCCGTGCTCGAGGAGCGCTTCGAAGGATGGCTGAGGGCACAGGCCAGGGACTTCGTCGCGATCATCGACACGCAGACCCCTGACTTCGCGGACATGATGTTCAGGGCGATCGCCGACTTCGAGTCGCCTGGGCTCGCACCCTTCCTCCAGCGCAAGGCGTCGCGGCCGCAGCTGCGCGAGTACCTCGTGCAAGGCAGCATCTACCGGCTCAAGGAAGCAGATCCGCACAGCTGGGCGGTTCCGCGACTCGTCGGGCCGGCGAAGGTCGCGCTGGTCGAGCTGCTGTACGACGAGTACGGCGCCGGGCGCCCCGAGCGGCTGCACTCCCAGCTGTACGCCACGACGCTGCGCGAGTGTGGCCTCGATGCGACGTACGGCGGCTATATCGATGTCGTCCCCGCCGTCACGCTGGCGGTCAACAACGCGATGAGCATGTTCGGCCTCAACCGTCGCCTCGCAGGCGCGCTGATGGGGCATCTGGCGGCGTTCGAGGCGACCAGCTCACTGCCCGCCCGCAAGATCGTCGGCGGCATGGGACGGCTCGGCTTCAGCGCGGACGCAGCGACGTACTTCGACGAGCACGTGGAGGCTGACGCGGTCCATGAGCAGGTGGCGGTCCGCGACATCTGTGGTCGTCTCGTCGCCGATCAGCCCGACCTGCTCGGCGACGTCATGTTCGGCGCCGGCACCTGCCTGCTCCTGGATGCGCGCGCAGCCGAGCTCACGCTCGATCGTTGGGCGGCCGGCCTGAGCAGCCTGGTCGACGCGGGTACGCCGGGGGGCGACGAGCACGAGGCGCGCGGCGCGTGAGCAGCCTCGCCGCCGCGTCACCGGCGTTGTCAGACGTCAGCTACGTCCTGCCGATCCGGGGCCCCGTCGAGGTCGACACGCAACTCGCGGCATACGTGGCCTGGTTGTCCGAACGGGTGGATGTTGTCATCGCGGACGGATCGACACCTGCCGTCTTCGACTCGCACACGCGTCTGTGGGGACCCGGCGTGCGCCACCTCGCCGTGACCTCGCGATGTCTGAACGGCAAGGTGGCTGGGGTGGTCGATGGAGTGCTGGCAGCTACCTGCGAGCGGGTCGTGGTCGCCGACGACGACGTGCGCTACGACAACGCCGCGTTGCGCGAGATCGCGGCACTCCTGGACCACCACGACGTCGTACGTCCGCAGAACTACTTCTCCCCGCTCTCCTGGCATGCCCGCTGGGACTCGGCGCGGTCGCTCGTGAACCGGGCATGGGGTCAGGACTATCCGGGCACCGTGGGCATACGGCGATCGAGCTTCGTCGAGGCCGGCGGCTACTGCGGCGGAGTTCTCTTCGAGAACCTGGAGCTCCTGCGCACCATGGCGGCGCATGGCCACCACATCCACGACGCGCCGGACCTCCTGGTGCGTCGAGTCCCTCCTGCCACCCGCCACTTCGCCAGACAACGGGTGCGGCAGGCGTATGACAGCTTCGCGCAACCGGGTCGGCTGGTCGCGGAGCTGTGCGTCCTCCCGCTCATCGGCGTCGTCCTGGGGCGCGTGCGACCGTGGAGGAGTGCCGCGGCGTACGTCGCTGCGGGCGCCGCGGTCGCAGTCACCGTTGCTGAGCGTGGCCGTCGTCGTGGCCAAGCCCGTCGGTTCTTTCCGCGGACGGGCTCCTGGTGGGCTCCTGTCTGGGTCGCTGAACGCAGCGTGTGCAGCTGGGTTGCCATGGTGACCAGGCTTCGCGGTGGGGTTGTCTACGGTGGTGCCCGGCTGGCGACGGCGGCCCATTCCATCCGGCAGCTGGACACAACGAGCTGCGTCGGGAGAGGCTGCGGTTGTCGGACACCGCTGACATCCGAGCATCGACAAGACCAGCGAGGTGAAGCCTGATGAGGCCGGAGAACACCCAGATCGTTGTCTCGCTGTGCAGGAACGGCCCGCTCCTGGTCCGGGGAGCAGCGCTCGTCAAGGACGAGACGGGAAGGGAGCACCAGGTGACCCGGCCGCTTGTCGCCATCTGTCGGTGCGGCAAGACCTCGCGGGCGCCCTGGTGCGACGGGACCCACAAGCTGATCCCCACCTCGAAACCCTGAGCGCCCCCTCAAGGAGTCGCCGGGAGGGAGAGCGTCCAGCTTTGCTCGGCCTCGATGAAGCCCAGGTGTGAGTAGAGATCGATCGCAGCGGTGTTCAGGTCGCTCACGACCAGGGAGACCGAAGGGAGTCCGGTCTCGCGGGCAGCCGTGAGGGTCGCCAACATCAGGGCCTCGCCGACTCCACGCACCGTCGACGCGGGGTCGCGGAACAGCTCGATGACCCACGGCCCACTGTCGGGCGCTTGTCCCTTGCGGTCGACCACGAGGCATGCCCCGACGATCGCTCCCTTGTGGCGCGCGAGCCGTGACTGCGTCATCACCGGACCGAGAAGATCGCCTCGGCCGATGGCGGCGATCTCACCGATGGCTTGCGCCGCGGCCTCGTGCGAGTGGTCGGGATGACCCACGGGGTAGGCCGCAAAGGCGATCTCGCCGAGCCGTCCGGCATTGCGTAGCACAGCGTCGGCATCAAGTGGTTCGATCGCGAGCGCCGTGGGCGGGGCAGTCGGCAACGTCGCCAGGTCGTGTGTCATCAGGCGGGCATGCCGCACCCGCTGCGAGCCAGCAGCCAGCAGGGCAGCAGCAAGCTCCTGATCAGCCGTCGACACGGCCCAGCCGGCGAAGGCGTCGAGGGCCCCCCTGGCAGCGTCAGCAACGGGTATGTCGGCGGGGCGCCAGACACCGTCGGCGCACGGCCGACTGGTCCGGGTGCCGGAGGCGGCCGTGAAGATCAGCAGCTCCCGACCGACCTCGTCGTGCAGAGCGGTGCGACTCGCCCAGTGGCCCAGCGGGTCAGCGGTCGTCATGACCCCACGCGGATGAGCTGAGACGGCATACGTGACCTCTCGGGGCGGCATACCTGACCTTTCAGCGCAGCAACGGGGACTCCTCGGGGCGGCAAAGGTGACTCCTCAGCGCAGGAGAGGGAGGGGAGAGGTGGGCGTCAGACGCCGATCGGGTGCCAGACGGTCTTCATCTCCAGGAACCGTCGCATCCGGTCGAGGCCCGGGCTCTGCGTCCAGTCGGGCTCGCTCGCCGGTGCCCGGAGCACCCGCTTGAGGTTGTCGACCGCCGCGACCTCGAGCGCGGTCGCGTGCTCGTCGTCGCCGGCGGCGCCGGTCAGGTCGATCGCGTTGACGTCCATGTGCGAGGCGAGGGTCGGTGCGGTGTCGGCCAGGGAACCCGTCAGCATGTTGACGACCCCGCCCGGCACGTCGGACGTGGCGAGCACCTCGCAGAGCGTGATGGCGGGCAGCGGCCGGTCTCGAGACGAGGCCACCACGGCCGTGTTGCCGCTGACCACGACCGGTGCCACGACCGAGACGAGGCCCAGGAGCGACGACTTCTGTGGCGCGAGGACAGCCACCACACCAGTGGGCTCGGGCACCGAGAAGTCGAAGTAGGGTCCCGCGACAGGGTTGGTGGCGCCGACGACCTGCGCGAGCTTGTCCGCCCAGCCGGCGTACCAGACGAGCCGGTCGATGGCCGCGCTGACGGAGCGTTGGGCACGCGGACGGGTGATCCCCTCACTGGCGGCGACCTCCTCGACGAACTGGTCGTGGCGACCCTCCATCACCTCCGCGACGCGGTAGAGGACCTGGCCGCGGTTGTACGCGGTCGCGCCCGACCAACCGCCGAACGCCTTGCGGGCGGCCTGGACCGCGTCGCGGGCGTCCTTGCGGGAGGCGGCGGCGGCGTTCGCCAGAAACCGGCCGCGGCTGTCGTGGACGACGTACGAGCGGCCGCTCTCGCTGCGGGGGAACGCGCCGCCGACGTAGAGCTTGTAGGTCTTGCGGACGTCGAGCCGGCTTTCACTTTGCAAGGTAGGCCTCCAGACCATGGCGGCCGCCCTCGCGGCCGTAGCCCGACTCCTTGTAACCGCCGAAGGGGCTGGTCGGGTCGAAGCGGTTGAACGTGTTGGCCCACACCACGCCGGCGCGGAGCTGACTTGCCATCCACAAGATGCGTGACCCCTTGTCGGTCCACACACCTGCCGACAGGCCGTACGGCGTGTTGTTGGCCTTCTCGACGGCCTCCGCCGGCGTCCGGAAGGTGAGGATCGACAGCACCGGCCCGAAGATCTCCTCCCGGGCGATCCGGTGTGCCTGCGTGACCCCGGTGAAGATCGTCGGTGCGAACCAGAAGCCGCGGTCGGGGAGCTCGCACGGCGGCGACCAGCGCTCTGCTCCCTCGGCCTCGCCGACCTGCGACAGGTCGCGGATGCGGCTGAGCTGCTCGCTCGAGTTGATCGCCCCGACGTCGGTGTTCTTGTCGAGCGGATCTCCGACGCGAAGGCTGGCCATCCGGCGCTTGAGGCGGGCGAGCACGTCGTCGTACACACTCTCCTGCACGAGCAGCCGCGAGCCGGCGCAGCACACGTGGCCCTGGTTGAAGAAGATGCCGTTGACGATGCCCTCGACCGCCTGGTCGATCGGGGCGTCGTCGAAGACGATGTTTGCCGCCTTGCCGCCCAGCTCGAGCGTCACGGACTTGCGGGTGCCGGCGACCGTGCGTCCGATCGCCTTGCCGACCTCGGTCGAGCCCGTGAAGGCGACCTTGTCGACGTCGGGGTGGCCGACCAGGGCGCGGCCGGTCTCGCCTGCGCCGGTGACGATGTTGACGACGCCGGGGGGGAGGTCGGCCTGCTGGCAGATCTCAGCGAAGAGCAGCGCGGTGAGTGATGTCGTCTCGGCGGGCTTGAGCACGACGGTGTTTCCTGCCGCGAGGGCGGGAGCGATCTTCCACGAGAGCATCAGCAGTGGGAAGTTCCACGGGATGACCTGCCCGGCGACCCCGAGCGGCAGCGGCACCGATCCGCGGGGGGCGCTCCCGGGCATCGCATACTCGAGCTTGTCGGCCCAGCCTGCGTAGTAGAAGAAGTAGGCGGCGACCAGGGGGATGTCGACGTCGCGGGACTCGCGGATCGGCTTGCCGTTGTCGAGCGACTCCAGCACGGCGAGCTCGCGGGAACGCTCCTGGATGATGCGAGCGATCCGGTAGAGGTACTTGGCGCGCTCGGCGCCGGGCATCGTCGACCAGGTGCGCGTGTAGGCACGCCGCGCCGCGGCGACGGCCTTGTCGACATCGTCCTCGGTGGCCTCGGAGATCTCGGCGAGGACCTCCTCGGTGGCCGGGCTGACGGACTTGAATGCGTGCCCGTTGCCGTCGACGAACTCACCGTCGACGAACAGGCCGTACGACGACTTGAGGTCGACGACGGCACGTGACTCCGGCGCCGGGGCGTACTCGAAAGACATGGTGCTCCTAGTCGAGCGTGAAGTAGTCGGGGCCGCTGTAGCGGCCGGTGGTCATCTTGGTGCGTTGCATGAGCAGGTCGTTGAGCAGGCGCGAAGCGCCGAACCGGAACCAGTGCGGGTCGAGCCAGTCGTCGCCGGCGGTCTCGTTCACCATGACGAGGTACTTGATCGCGTCCTTGGCGGTGCTGATGCCCCCTGCCGGCTTGACGCCGACCATCCGGCCGGTCGCCTCCCGGAAGTCGCGTACGGCCTCGAGCATGATCAGGGTCACCGGCATGGTGGCAGCCGGCTGGACCTTGCCGGTGCTGGTCTTGATGAAGTCCGCCCCGGCCAGCATCGACAGCCAGGACGCGCGTCGGACGTTGTCGTACGTCGCGAGCTCGCCGGTCTCCATGATGACCTTGAGGTGAGCGCTGTCGCCCCCAGGCCGGCCGCACGCCTGCTTGACGGCGACGATCTCGTCGAACACCTGCTGGTAGCTGCCGGAGAGGAAGGCGCCCCTGTCGATGACCATGTCGATCTCGTCTGCTCCGTCGGCGACGGCGGCACGGGTGTCCTGCAGCTTGATGTCGAGCGTCGCGCGGCCGGACGGGAAGGCGGTCGCGACCGACGCCACCTGGACGCCGGAGCCGTCGAGACCCTCCTTGGCAGTGACCACCATGTCTGGATAGACGCAGATCGCCGCAACGGGAGGACAGGTGGGGTCGGCAGGGTCGGGACGTCGCCCCTTGGCGCACAGCGCGCGGACCTTGCCGAGCGTGTCTTGGCCCTCGAGCGTCGTCAGGTCGATCATCGAGATGGCCAGGTCGAGTGCCCACTGTTTCGACGTCGTCTTGATCGACCGGCTCGACAGCGTCGCGACGCGGGCCTCGCAGCCCACCTGGTCGACACCGGGCAGCCCGTGCAGGAACCGGCGCAGTGCAGCAGGTGTGGACACGGCGTCGCGGAGCGCGTCGGTCGAGGTGAGAACGGGGGTGGCCACCGGCCCAGTCTAGATGTGATGTGACGCCGGCAGGAAACACACGGCTGAGCAGGCCGGGGTGTGCGGTCGGCAACGGTTGTGTCTGGGGCCTTGGCTATCGGGAGGCGGCAACTATCGTGGCCGGTATGCCGAACCACGCGGTCGACGAGGCTGGTGCCGTCGTCGAGAAGTTCGCGCCGTCAGGCGGTCGCAACCTCGGATACGTCTCCGTCGGCCTCCTGCTCGTCGTCGCTGTCGGCTCCGCGGCCAATGGTGTGGTCGCCAACCACGAGGTGATCCTGGCGTGCGTCGCCGCCGGACTGATCGGATGGGTTGCGCTGATCCGACCTGTCGCGGTCGCACACTCTCAGGGGCTGCTTCTCCGCAACATGGCTCGCGACACGTTCATCCCCTGGTCCAAGGTCGAGCGCTGCGCGGTGCATCAGACGTTGCAGGTGGCGACACCGGAGGGGATGTTCCACGGTCTCGGTGTCAGCCGCTCGGCGCGCTCGCTGATGAAGAGCGACAAGACCGTCTCGAGCATGCAGATGCGCGGAACCGGGTTCCTCGGGTTCGGTGGAGGCGGTGGCGTCGGCAGCTCGACCAACCCGAGCCGCCGCGCGAACGAAGAAGCATCAGGGGGCAGCTACACCGACTACATCTCGTCACGCATCCTCGACCTCGCTCGCCGCGGCAAGGACGTCGAGGCTGAGACCGTGGTCGCCTGGGACCCGCTGCCGGTCACTGCTGTTGTGATCGCTGCTGTCTGCGTCGCGCTGGTCTTCCTTTGAGTGGCGTCGCGGGCGGGGAGAGCGACGTCCGGGGAGGCGCCTGGCTCGCGGACGTCCTGGGCGGTCAGAGACCGGCGGCCTCGGCGAAGTCCCCGCGGATGGCGTCGAGGCGGCCCGCCGCCGAGATCCGTGCCGCACCGACTCCGGCGTCGTCGACCGGCACCACCACCTCGAGGTAGCACTTGATCTTCGGCTCGGTGCCCGAGGGGCGTACGACGACCCGGCCACCACCCGCGAGCCGGAAGCGGAGACCGTCGGTGGGGGGCAGCCCCGCGCCTCCCCGGCTGAGGTCGTCGACCTGCTCGACCGCGAAGCCGCCAAGCGATGTCGGCGGTCGCGCGCGCAGCCGCGCCATCGTCGTACCGATCACCGCGAGGTCGCTCACCCGAACCGAGAGCTGGTCGGTCGCATGCAGGCCGTGGGTCTCGGCGATCTCGTCGAGCCGGTCGAGGAGTGTCTGGCCGCTGGCCTTGAGCCCAGCGGCAAGCTCGGCGACCAGCAGCAGCGCCGAGACTCCGTCCTTGTCCCGCACCAGGGCGGGTGCGACGCAGTAGCCGAGGGCCTCCTCGTAACCGAACGCGAGTCCCGGCACCCGCCCGATCCACTTGAAACCAGTGAGCGTCTCGGCGTACTCGACTCCTGCAGACTGCGCCATCCGGGACAGCATGGACGACGACACGATCGTGGTGGCGAAGACACCCCGGACCCCACGACGCAACAGATGGTCCGCGAGCAGGGCTCCCACCTCATCGCCGCGCAGCAGCCGCCAGCCGCGCATGGTCGGGACACCCACGGCGCACCGGTCCGCGTCCGGGTCGTTCGCGACGACGAGGTCTGCGCCATGCCGCTGCGCGAGCGCCATGGCGAGGTCCATGGCCCCCGGCTCCTCCGGGTTCGGGAAGTTCACCGTGGCGAAGTCTGGGTCGGGGTGCGCCTGCTCAGGGACGACGATCGGGGGGTCGAAGCCGGCCGCCGCGAGCGCCTGCCGCACCGTGGTGTCGCCCACGCCGTGCAGCGGGGTGTAGACGAGCGAGAGACCGCGCGGTCCGCTCGGGTCGACGAGGCGCGCCACCGCTGTCACGTAGTCGTGCACGACCGACTCGTCGAGGACGCTCCAACCGTCGGCCCGCGGTACGTCGGCGACGCTGCCGACGGCCGCGATATGGCTGGCGATCTGTGCATCGACCGGTGGCACGATCTGGCTGCCGTCTCCCAGGTAGACCTTGTAGCCGTTATCGCGAGGTGGGTTGTGAGACGCGGTCACCATCACGCCGGCCAGGCATCCGAGGTGGCGGATCGCGAACGCGAGCAGCGGCGTCGGCAAGGGTCCGGGCAGGATCACCGCACCGAGTCCTGCGCCCCGGATGACCTCGGCGGTGTCGCGCGCGAACACGTCGGACTTGTGGCGGGCGTCGTAGCCGATCACGACAGTGCCGCGCTCGGCATCGTCGGTGAGTCCGGCGGCCTCGAGATAGGCGGCGAGCCCGGCGGCGGCCCGGACGACCACCGAACGGTTCATCCTGTTGGGGCCCGCAGCCACCTCGCCGCGCAGGCCGGCCGTGCCGAACTCGAGCGTGCCATCGAAACGGTCGGCGAGCTCGGACGCGGCGCTCGGGTCCGCCTCAGCCGCCGCCAGCAGGGCGCTGAGCTCTTCGCGGCTCTGCGGGTCGGGGTCGTCGGCGATCCAACGCTCAGCGTCGGCACGCAGCGTGGGGGGCACAGTCACGTCCCGCCTCCCGCTGACGCGTCGTCGAGCTCGAAAGCCCTCATGGGTTAGATCCGAGGAGCGACGTCGACGGGGCGGTGCGCGCCCGCCATCCGGGCCTGGTCACGCCCGGCGGACTTCGCCTCGTAGAGCAGTTGGTCGGCAGCACCGCGAATCGTGTGCGGGTCATGGTGGTCCAGCAGGGCAACCCCGACGGAGATCGTCGTCCTGACCCGATGAGCGGCGCCAAGGAGTCGCTCGGCAATGGCTGTGGCCTCGACTTCGTCGCGTGCGCCGGCCAGCACGGCGAACTCGTCCCCTCCGATGCGATAGACCGTGTCAGTCCCGCGTAGCTCCTCGTCTAGCTCGTCGGCGAGCGCGCGGAGCAACCGATCCCCTGCCGGGTGGCCGTAGGTGTCGTTGACCACCTTGAAGTGGTCGACATCGATGAGCAGGCAGGCAGTGTCCGTGACTCGCGTGCGGGCGGCGAGGGCAGCCGCGGCCCCGAGTGCCTTGTCGAACGCAGCCGCGTTGTACAGGTTAGTGAGTGGGTCCTGGAGGGCGCGGAGGCTCAGCTCCGCGATCGCGGTGGCCGTGGCGAGCGACGCTGCGGTCTGGGCGGCGAGGAGCTCGAGGGCTGCCCCGACGGTGAAGTCGTGGGGGACCGGCCGGATGTCCGCCGTGGTG
>JACDHG010000182.1 GCA_013821195.1 Propionibacteriales bacterium | reverse complement strand
GGACGGGTGTGCGGCACGTCGGCGAGCAGCGCGCCGAGGGTGACGAACGTCGTCGCTCCGACCGCCGTGACGTACTCGAGCAGCTCGCCGCAGAACGACTTCCAGCGCAGGTTGGGCTCGATGCCGGTCACCAAGATGACGTCCCTGTCGCCCGGACCGGACTGGCAGCGCCACAGGCTTGTCGTCCGCCAGCTGATATCGCGTCCGCCGGCTGAGTCGAAGCCGACATGGGGACGCACGACCTGGAAGTCGTAGTAGTCCTCGGGGTCGATGGTGGCGAGCAGGGTGGCTCGCCAGGCGCCGAGCAGGTGTGCGACCGCGTCCGTCGCGGCCTCGCCGGCGTCGTTCCATCCCTCGAAGGCGGCGATGACGAGCGCGTCCTCCAACTGCACGTCCTGCTCGATGTTCATCACCTGTCCAGGGTACGGCGTACCGGCGCCAGGGACGCGAGGGCTGGGGCGACCGAGGGATGGAGTACGCCGAACCTCGCAGTGCGTGAGATCGCAGTCCTGGACTCGGACGGCCCGGTATCGTTCGCAGCCCGGCCCGACGTCGCTGCACCCAGGAGGCTCTTGTGCCCGCACAGTCCGAGTCGCTTCGTCGAGCGCTCGCGGAGCGCGTCGTCGTGGCGGACGGAGCGATGGGCACGATGCTGCAGCAGCACGACCTGACGCTCGACGACTTCGACGGCCTGGACGGGTGCAACGAGATCCTCAACGTCACCCGCCCCGACGTCGTACGCGAGATCCACGACGCCTACCTCGACGCCGGGGCGGACTGCGTCAGCACCAACACGTTCGGTGCGAACCTGGCGAACCTGGGGGAGTACGACATCCAGGGCCGTATCTACGAGCTCGCCCACGCTGGTGCCGTCATCGCCCGCGTGAGCGCCGACGCCTGGTCACGTCCGGACGCGCCGCGTTGGGTGCTCGGATCGGTCGGGCCGGGCACGAAGCTGCCGACGCTCGGACACGTCGGCTTTGCGACGCTGCGCGACGCGTATGACGATCAGGTGCGGGGGATGCTGGACGGCGGCATCGATGCCGTCCTCGTAGAGACCTCCCAGGACCTGCTGCAGGCGAAGGCAGCGGTCATCGGCGCCAGGCGGGCAGTCGCGCGGGCCGGACGGCCAGAGCCGGTGCCGCTCATCGTGGATGTCACGGTCGAGACGACCGGCACGATGCTGCTCGGAAGCGAGATCGGCGCCGCCCTCACCACGCTGGAGCCGCTCGGCATCGACCTGATCGGGCTCAACTGCGCGACCGGGCCGACCGAGATGAGCGAGCATCTGCGCTACCTCTCCCGGCACGCACAGGTCGCGGTCTCCTGCATGCCGAACGCCGGCCTTCCTCAGCTGACCTCCGACGGCGCCTACTACCCACTGACGCCGAAGGAGCTCGCGGACGCGCACGAGACCTTCGTGCGCGAGTTCGGGCTGGCCCTGGTCGGCGGCTGCTGCGGTACGACGCCGGAGCACATCCGCCAGCTCGCCGACCGGGTTCGCGGCCGCGACCTGGCTCGCCGCAAACCCCGCACCGAGCCCGGCGCGTCGTCGCTGTACCAGCATGTGCCGTTCCGGCAGGACACGTCATACCTGTCGATCGGCGAGCGCACCAACGCCAACGGCAGCAGGGCGTTCCGGGACGCGATGCTGGCCGAGAGCTGGGACGACTGCCTCGAGATCGTCCGCGCCCAGATCCGCGACGGAGCGCACCTGCTCGACCTCAACGTCGACTACGTGGGCCGCGACGGAGTGGCCGACATGCGGGCCATGGCAACCCGGCTCGCCACGTCGTCGACCCTGCCGATCATGCTCGACTCGACGGAGCCCGAGCTGGTCGAGGCGGGGCTGGAGGCGCTCGCCGGCCGCTGCGTGGTCAACTCCGTGAACTATGAGGACGGTGACGGCGCGACGTCGAGGTTCAGGCGGGTGATGCCCATCATCATGGAGCACGGAGCCGCTGTGGTGGCGCTGACGATCGACGAGGAGGGTCAGGCGCGAACAGCCGACTGGAAGGTCGCGGTCGCGTCCCGCCTCATCGACGACCTGACCGGCGCGTGGGGCATGCGGACGTCGGACATCATCGTCGACTGCCTGACGTTCCCGATCGCGACCGGACAGGAGGAGACGAGGCGAGACGGGCTGGAGACGATCGACGCGATCCGTGAGGTCAAGCGCCGCTACCCCGACGTCCAGACCACCCTCGGGGTCTCCAACGTCTCGTTCGGGCTCAACCCCGCCGCCCGGGTCGTGCTCAACTCTGTGTTCCTGCACGAGTGCGTCAAGGCGGGGCTCGACTCGGCGATCGTGCACACAGCCAAGATCCTGCCGCTGTCGCGCATCCCCGCCGAGCAGCGGCAGGTCGCGCTCGACCTCGTCTACGACCGGCGCCGCGACGGCTACGACCCGCTGGAGAGGCTGCTCGAGATCTTCGCCGGGGTCACCACGAGGGACACCTCGGCGAACCGGGCGGCGGAGCTGGCTGCGCTGCCGCTGTCGGAGCGGCTACGTCGGCGGATCATCGACGCCGAGCGCAACGGCCTCGAGGCCGACCTCGACCTGGCGATGGACTCAGGCAGCTCGGCGCTCGACATCATCAACGACGACCTGCTCGCGGGCATGAAGACGGTCGGCGATCTCTTCGGCTCCGGCGAGATGCAGCTGCCGTTCGTCCTTCAGTCGGCCGAGGCGATGAAGACCGCGGTGGCCTACCTCGAGCCGCACATGGACAGGTCGGACGACCGCGGCAAGGGCACGATCGTGCTCGCCACCGTCAAGGGCGACGTACATGACATCGGCAAGAACCTTGTCGACATCATCTTGTCGAACAACGGGTACACGGTCTTCAACCTGGGAATCAAGCAGCCGGTGAGTGCGATCCTCGACGCGGCCGACGAGCACGACGCCGATGTGATCGGCATGTCGGGCCTGCTCGTCAAGAGCACGGTCATCATGCGCGAGAACCTCGAGGAGCTGAACCAGCGCGGCCTGGCCGCGCGCTGGCCGGTCATGCTCGGCGGCGCCGCGCTGACCCGTGCGTACGTCGAACAGGACCTCGCGCAGCTGTTCGAGGGCGAGGTCCGTTATGCCCGCGACGCGTTCGAGGGGCTGCGGCTGATGGACGCGGTGATGGCCGTCAAACGGGGCGACCCAGGTGCGGAGCTCCCGATGCGGCGCGACCGCCGGATCAAGGCCAAGGTCGCCACGAGGGCGCTGCCCGCACCAGACGACGTGCCCGCCCGCTCGGACGTGTCGGTGACGACCCCGGTGCCCACCCCGCCGTTCTGGGGTGACCGGATCGTCAAAGGGGTGCCGCTCGCCGACTTCGCGTCGTACCTCGACGAGCGTGCGACGTTCATGGGCCAATGGGGGCTCAAGTCCTCCCGGGGGGACGGGCCGTCGTACGACGAGCTCGTCGAGACCGAGGGACGGCCACGGCTGCGCGCGTTGCTCAACCGCATCCAGACCGAGCAGGTCATGGAGCCGGCGGTCGTCTACGGCTACTGGCCCTGCTACAGCGACGGCGACGACCTGGTCGTCCTCGACGCTCATGGGCGGAGCGACGAGGTCGCCCGGTTCACCTTCCCGCGCCAGCAGCGTGACCGCTTCCTCTGCCTGGCGGACTTCTTCCGCCCGAAGCACAGTGGTGAGCTCGACGTGGTCGGCTTCCACCTCGTCACGATGGGCGAGCGCGTCAGCGAGGTGGCCGGGGAGCTCTTCGCGAAGAACGCCTACCGCGACTACCTGGAGCTGCACGGCCTCTCCGTCCAGCTGACCGAGGCGCTCGCCGAGTACTGGCACGCACGGGTCCGCGACGAGCTAGGTTTCGGGGGTGAGGACTCCGCTGACATCGGTGATGTGCTCCGGCAGGCTTACCGGGGGTCGCGCTACTCCTTCGGCTACCCTGCCTGTCCGGACCTCGAGGACCGTGCGACGCTGGTGCGGCTGCTCCGTCCGGAGCGCATCGGTGTCGAGCTCAGCGAGGAGCTACAGCTGCATCCGGAGCAGTCGACTGACGCGCTCGTTGTGCATCACCCCGAGGCCAAGTACTTCAACGCGCGCTGAATGCCCCACCCAACACGTCTGCGCGACAACCTCCCAAGGTCCTGCAGGCGGCACAACGGTAACCGTGTCGTGACATTCAAAGGCTGACACAACGTGCTCCGACTACTAGTGTTCGAGCCGGTCGGACCAAACTTTCTGGACTGAGGAGCAGCATGACTAGGTATTCCACACGATTTCGTCGGATCGCGGTGCTCGGAGCTGTGGGTTCGCTCGTGGCGATCGCTGGCTGTGCCGAGAGCGGACGCACCGGTTCCGGCGACGGCACGGGTGACGGGGGCACCGGCGCCAGCGGCGGCACCTTCGTCTTCGCCGGGTCGGCTGACCCGGTCACGCTTGACCCGTTCTTCGCCAGCGACGGGGAGTCCTTCCGGCCGGCGCGCCAGATCTTCGAGGGCCTGGTCGGCACCAAGCCCGGCACCGCGGACCCTGCGCCGTTGCTGGCCACCGACTGGCAGCCCAGCGAGGACGGCCTCAGCTACACGTTCCAGCTCCAAGAGGGCGTCAAGTTCCACGACGGCACAGACTTCAACGGCACGGCCGCCTGCTGGAACTTCGACCGCTGGTACAACACCCCTCCTGGCGTAGGTCAGACCGAGGACCAGGCCTACTACTGGATCAGCCTCTTCAAGGGATTCGCCGAGGGGGAGCTCACCGACAGCGTCTACGAGAGCTGCACGGTCGACTCCGAGACAGAGATCACCGTCAAGCTGACGGAGCCGTTCGCTGGGTTCGTGGCAGCGCTCTCGCTGCCGGCCTTCTCGATGCAGAGTCAGGCCGCGATCGAGAAGTACGGCGCCAAGGGCCAGGACGACCCCTCGCAGAGCGCCTACGCCACCGAGCACCCGACCGGGACCGGACCGTTCGTCTTCGAGTCCTGGGTGAAGGAGGACCAGCTCGTGCTTACCCGCAACGCCGACTACTGGGGCGAGGTGGCGCTCCTCGACAAGGTGCAGATCGTCCCGATCGCTGAGCCCAAGGCCAGGGCGGACGCCCTCCTCGCTGGAGAGATCGACGGCTTCGACCTCGTCGGGCCAGCCGACATCCCGAGGCTCGAGGAAGAGGGCTATCAGATTGCGAACCGGCCGGCGTTCAACATCCTCTACCTCGGGTTCAACCAGGCGGTGAAGCCGCTCGACGACATTCGCGTTCGTCAGGCGATCGCCCACGCGATCGACAAGGAAGCCGTGATCAACGCCTCGATGCCCGAGGGCACGGAGCCTGCGCTCGAGTTCGTTCCCGAGATCGTCGCTGGCTACACCACCGACGTCACCGAGTACGCGTACGACCCCGAGAAGGCCAAGGATTTGCTGGCCGAGGCCGGTGCGGAGGACCTGGAGCTGGAGTTCAACTACCCGACCGACGTCACGCGTCCTTACATGCCGTCGCCCGGTGACACGTTCAACGCGATCCGATCGCAGCTGGAAGATGTCGGCATCACCGTGAAGCCCACCGCCGACGTGTGGGACCCGGACTACCTGGACAAGATCTCAGGCTCGAAGGACCACGGCATCCACCTCCT
>JACDHG010000181.1 GCA_013821195.1 Propionibacteriales bacterium | reverse complement strand
AGCGCGCGCTGCTCGTCGAGGCGGAGAAGCTCCTGCCCGTCGACGACCCTCGCGTGGCACGTGACACGTTCCGGCAGCTGGCCGAGCGCTGGGACGCAGCCGGCAAGGCCCCGCGCGAGCAGATGAAGGCCCTCGAGGACCGGTTCAAGCACGTCGAGCAGGAAGTGAGAGGCGCCGAGGACGACCGCTGGCAGCGCAGCAACCCGGAGGGGCATGCCCGCGCGACCGACACCGTCGCCAAGCTCGAGGAGTCGCTCGCGTCACTCCAGGCCGATCTCGACAAGGCGGAGGCGGCCGGCAACACCAAGAAGGCGGCCGAGGCGAGGGCTGGAATCGAAGCCCGCCGGTCGTGGCTCGACCAGGCCCGCAAGTCCCTCACCGACTTCAGCCCCTGAGCCGACCCAACCGGTAGGCGTCCTCGGCCCCGACGAAGGCGCAAGAGCCGTCGGGCTCGCCCGACCCAGCTGTAGCGTCCTCGCCGCCGCGGGTTACTGAGTGATGCGGTAGACGTCGAAGACTCCGTCGACGGTGCGCACGGCCTTGAGGACGTGGCCGAGGTGCGCCGGGTCTCCCATCTCGAACGTGAACTTGCTCTTGGCGATCCTGTCGCGGGTGGTGGTGACGGAGGCCGACAAGATGTTGACGTGGACGTCGGAGAGCACGCGGGTGATGTCGCTGAGCAACCGGGGACGGTCGAGGCCCTCGACCTGGATCGCTACAAGGAACATCGACTGGGCGGTGGGTGCCCACTCGACCTCGACCATCCGCCCGGGCTGCGAGACCAGACTCTTGATGTTCGTGCAGTCGCCACGGTGGACCGAGACACCGGATCCGCGGGTGACGAAGCCGACGATGCCGTCACCCGGAACCGGCGTACAGCAGCGCGCGAGCTTGATCAGCACGTCGGAAAGTCCCTTGACGACGACACCGGCGTCGCCGCGTGGCGACTGTTTGCGCCGCTCGCGTTCGCTCGTGATCGTGACGGCCTCGGCAGCCTCGTCGTCGGCGGCCGCCTCGCCACCGAAGATCTCGAGGATTCGCCGGACGACGTTCTGTGCGGTGGTGTTGCCCTCGCCGATGGCGGCATACAAGGCTGAGACGTCGTGGTGCCGGAGGTCGGTGGCGACAGTGGACAGCGTCTCGTGCGTGAGCATCCGCTGCAGCGGGAGACCTTCGCGTCGCATCAGGCGAGCGAGCGTCTCCTTGCCCTGCTCGATCGCCTCCTCGCGACGCTCCTTGGTGAAGAACTGCCTGATCTTGTTGCGGGCGCGAGGACTCTTGACGAAGGACAGCCAGTCCTGGCTGGGTCCAGCGCTCTGCGCCTTGGTCGTGAAGACCTCCACGACGTCGCCGTTGTCGAGCTGTGACTCGAGCGGGACGAGTCGACCGTTGACGCGCGCTCCGATGCAGCGGTGCCCGACCTCCGTGTGGATGGAGTACGCGAAGTCGACCGGTGTTGACTCCGCCGGGAGCCCGACGACCTCACCGCGCGGCGTGAAGACGTACACCTCGGTTGAGTTGATCTCGAACCGCAGCGACTCGAGGAACTCGCCCGGATCCTCGGTCTCCTTCTGCCAGTCCATCAGCTGGCGTACCCACGTCATGTCACCGGTGACACCACCGCCGGACACGGTGTTGGGCTTGTCGAGCCCAACCCGGCTGTCCTCCTTGTACTTCCAGTGCGCGGCGACGCCGTACTCGGCCCGGCGATGCATGCCGTAGGTGCGGATCTGCAGCTCGACGGGCCCGCCGCCTGGCCCCATCACGGTGGTGTGCAGGGACTGGTACATGTTGAACTTCGGCATCGCGACGAAGTCCTTGAACCGGCCAGGCAATGGGTTCCAGCGGCTATGCAGCACACCGAGTGCCGCATAGCAGTCGCGCAGGGAATGGGTCAGGACGCGGATTCCCACCAGGTCGTAGATGTCGGTGAACTCGCGGCCGCGCACGATCATCTTCTGGTAGATCGAGTAGTAGTGCTTCGGCCTGCCGGTCACCGTGGCCTTGATCTTGGCGGCGCGCAGGTCTCCTTGCACCTCGTCGATGACCCTGGCGAGGAACTCGTCGCGAGCCGGGGCTCTCTCCGCCACGAGTCTGACGATCTCGTCGTACACCTTCGGGTGCAGAGTCGCGAAGGCGAGATCCTCGAGCTCCCACTTGATGGTGTTCATGCCGAGCCGGTGAGCGAGCGGTGCGTAGATCTCGAGAGTCTCGGTGGCCTTGCGCTCCTGCGACTCCTGGCGCAGGAAGCGCAGGGTCCGCATGTTGTGGAGACGGTCGGCCAGCTTGATGACGAGGACGCGGATGTCCTTGCTCATCGCGACGATCATCTTGCGGATCGTCTCGGCCTGCGCCGAGTCGCCGTAACGCACGTTGTCGAGCTTGGTCACACCGTCGACGAGCGCGCCGACCTCGTCGCCGAAGTCACGTCGCAGCTGCTCGATGGTGTATGCCGTGTCCTCGACCGTGTCATGCAGCAGCGCCGCGCACAGGGTCGGCGGCGTCATGCCGAGCTCAGCCAGGATCGACGTCACCGCAAGCGGATGGGTGATGTAGGGATCCCCGCTGTTGCGCAGCTGGCCGCGGTGGTAGCTCTCGGCGACCTGGTACGCCTTCTCGATGATAGAGAGGTCGGCCTTGGGGTGCGTGTTGCGAACGACGCGGAAGAGCGGCTCGAGGACTGGGTCTGACGACTGGGCGCGCCCGATCCTTGCCAGCCGGGTGCGCATCCGGACCGGGGCAGGGACTGTCTCGGCGACGACCTGCTCGTCGGTCGCCTCGGCGAGTACCTCGTCAGCCACCCCACGCTCCTGACCGCTCATGCGCAAAGCACCAGTCTACGCGGGTGACGCCACGCCGGACGGCGACGCAGCCGGTTTGTGGTTGCGTCAGGTCGTGGTCAAAGCGCTGAGCCGACAGTCGCCGAGCTTCTCGCGTCCGGAAAGGAAGCCGAGCTCGATCAGGACGGCCACGGCGCTCACCACGCCGCCGCCACGCGTCACGAGCCTCATGGTCGCGTCGACGGTGCCGCCGGTGGCCAGCACGTCGTCGATGACCAGCACCCGGTCACCCTCCCTGAACGCGTCCTGGTGCACCTCCAGCGTCGCCTCGCCGTACTCGAGCAGGTATGACTGGCGATGCGTGGGGCCGGGGAGCTTGCCCGCCTTGCGGACGGGTACAAAGCCCACACCGAGAGCCAATGCCACTGGTGCGGCGAGGATGAATCCTCGAGCCTCGATGCCGACGACCTTGTCGACGTCCACGACTCCCTTCTCGTCTCGGCCGCTACTGGCCAAGGCCTCCACCACTGTCGTGAAGCCGTCGTGGTCGGCGAGCAACGGGGAGATGTCCTTGAACACCACTCCCACCTCGGGGAAGTCGGGTACGTCGCGGATCAGTCCCGACAGGGCGTCGTGGAGGACCGCGGCGTCGACAGTCATGTCGACTTGCCACGCTTCGAGCGGGTCTGGCGTTTGGGTTGGGCTCGCCCCGACGAAGCCGTCGCCGTCGGCCGCTGCACGTGCCTGCCGGCTGCTGTGGCACCGGCGGACGAGGAGACGGCGCCGGCTCCAGCAGGGGCTGGCTCGGCCACACTGCTCCGCTCTGTCTCCCGCTGCATCTGGACGCGGCGCGATGCCACCCGCTTGGCCTGGGCCTGCATCGCGGGCTCACGCATCTTCAGCTGTGCAAGCAGGGGTGTCGCGATGAAGATCGACGAGAAGGTGCCTGCCGCCATCCCGACGAACAGTGCCAGCGCCAGGTCCTTGAGCGGACCCGAGCCGAGCTGGAACGCACCGACGTACAAGATCGCGCCGACAGGCAGCAGCGCGGCTATCGACGTGTTGATGGATCTCACCAGGGTCTGGTTCACAGCCACGTTGGCGGCGTCGGCATACGTGCGGCGCGTCGACGTCACGATGCCGCGGGTGTTCTCACGGACCTTGTCGAAGACGACGACCGTGTCATAGAGCGAGTACCCGAGGATCGTCAGGAGACCGGTCACCGTTGCCGGTGTGACCTCGAAACCGGACAGCGAGTAGACGCCAACGGTGATCACGAGGTCGTGCGCCAGCGCGACGATGGCCGCCGCAGACATCCGCCACTCGCGGAAGTACGCCCAGATGAACAGGAGTACCAGGACGACGAACACGAACAGGCCCAGCAGCGCCTTGTTGGCGACCGTCTGTCCCCAACTGGGTCCGATCGACGACGGGCTCACCTCGGTCGCGCCGGCAGCGAGGATGGCCTCTTGGACGACGTCCCGCTGGTCGAGCGACAGCGGCTCGGTCTGGACCCGGATCGTGTCCTCCCCCGACGAGACGACGACCGGGTTGGCCGCGGCCTCGATCTCGGTCCCGACGACCGCCTCCTGGACGGTCTGGACGTTGGAGGAGGGGTTGACGATCTGGGACCTGAACTCGACTCCGCCACGGAACTCGATCCCGAAGTTGAGGCCACGCAGGACCAGCGCCGCCACAGCGACGAGAACGATGGCCAGCGAGACGAGGTACCAGGTGTTGCGTCGCCCGACGAAGTCGATCGAGACGTCGCCGGAGTAGAGCCGTGAACCGATCTCACCGAGCTTCGACATCAGACATCCCCTCCTACGGGGCGAGCGGACCGCGGCGTCCGTGCGCTCCTGGGGAGGAGTGGCGGCATCCCCAGGTGTTGTCGGTCGAGGCCTGACCACTTGTGGCCCTGCCCGAAGAACTTGGTCCGAGACAGCACCGTCACCATCGGCTTGGTGAAGAAGAACACCACGAACACGTCGATGAACGTCGTCAGACCGAGAGCGAAGGCGAACCCCTTGACCACCCCGATGGCGAAGATGAACAAGACGACCGCCGCCAGCATCGACACCGCGTCAGCGGCCAGGATGGTGGTCCGGGCTCGCACCCAGCCCGTCTCGACAGACGTACGCAAGGTGCGCCCGTCACGCACCTCGTCGCGCAGGCGTTCGAAGTACACGATGAAGGAGTCCGCCGTGATCCCGATCGCCACGATCAGGCCGGCGATCGCGGGAAGCGTCAAGGTGTACCCGTAGCCGCGACCCAGTAACAGCACTGCTGCGTACGTGAGGAGTCCCGCGATCAGCAGCGAGGCAATGACCACGAGACCGAGGCCCCGGTAGTAGAGCAGGCAGTAGATCACCACGAGCAGAATGCCTACGACGCCGGCGATGATGCCGGCTCGTAGCTGGTTGCTCGCCAGCTGCGGACCCTCGTCGGACACTCCCTGGGGAACGAACGTGAGGGGCAGCGCGCCGTACTTCAGCGAGTTGGCGAGGCTCGTCGCGGACTCCTGGGTGAACGGGTTCTCGCTGCTTCCGGAGATCTCCGCCTGCCCGCCCGGGATGGGGTCGTCGTTGGTCGGGGCCGACAGCACCTTGCCGTCGAGGACGATGGCGAACTGCGTGCCGGCGTAGGGGCCGCCCAGGTTGTTGGCGATCTTTGTCGTGACCTCACGAAACTTCCTCCCCCCGTCGCCGTTGAACTCCATGTTGACGACGTAGTTGACGCCCTGCTGCGGCAGCCCCGCACTAGCGTCGGTGACGGCGGTGCCCTCGATCATCGCCGGGCCGAGAAGATAGCGCATGCCTACCTCGTCGCACGCCAGCAGCGGCTGGCTCGGCAGGTCGAGCT
>JACDHG010000049.1 GCA_013821195.1 Propionibacteriales bacterium | reverse complement strand
CCTGTCAGGAGGTGCCGGTCGACGGCTGTGGGCATGATCGGGGGCATGACGGCACGACTCGGACGCGGTCGGTGAACGTGACCGAGCTGTTGGCGCACGTCCGGGACGAGTACGCGCTGTCCTTGACGGCGACCGACGTCGTGGGCGGAGAGGACGAGCTGGCAGTCGTGCTGCACACCGTCAGCACGGACGGGTCTGCGTTCGCGCTCAAGGCGAGCCGCGGCGACCTGAGCGCTGGTGCTCTCGTATCGGCGCACCTGGCCGGTCAGGGGATCGACGCGGTACCCGCGCCGCTGCCCGCGACTTCAGGACATCCGTGGAGTCTGCTCGACGACGCGCATCAGGTCACGGTCACCCCATGGGCGCGTGGACGCCCGGCCGCACGGGGCGGGATGGTCTTGAACCAATGGCGGTCCTTCGGTGCCGTGCTCGCGCAGATTCACGCTGCCCGCGTCCCGGCCCTCACCCGCGCGCGCCTCCCTGTCGAGGACTACGCGACACCTGCTGTGGCATCGGTGCGGTCCGAAGCTCGTCTGCTGCAATCTCACGGCGTCGGCCGAGGCACCGGAAACAACGACCCACTGGTGTCAGCACTGACTCACCGGTGGCTCGAGGTGTCCGACTCCGTGCTGGTCATCGCCGATCAGACCGAGGCACTCGGCCGGGAACTGCGCGGCAGAGCGACTCCCCTCGTGCTCACCCACGGAGACGCCCATCTGTTCAACGTTGTGGTCGACGACGACCCACCAGCCCTGTCGCTGATTGACTGGGGCGGGACCGCCCTTGCGCCGAGAGAACGCGACCTGATGTTCGTGATCGGTGGCGTACTCACCCAGGCGCCCGTGACCACCGACGAGCAGTCGTCCTTCTTCGCCGGCTACGGAGACGGAGCCGGGGAGGTCGATCCGATGCGCCTGACGTACTACCGATGCTCCTGGGCGGTCCAGGACGTCGCCAGCTACGCAGCCCAGGTGCTGGACGAGAGTCGTCCGCAGCCGCAACGCGTCCATGCCCTCCGACTCTTCACCGACCTCTTCGAACCCACGGGCATCGTCACGACGACACTGGAGTCGCTTCGATGGATCGGCTGGACCGGACAGTGACCTGCGCCCGCCCCTGCTGCGCCGGCGTGGGCGGTGCTCTAGCGCCGCTGGTGTTGTTGTGCCTGCTGTGACCGGTGTGATCCGCCGCAGGCCGACCGGGAAGCTCACGGGGTGGCCCCGTGACCTTAGGTTCGTAGCGGGGCCACCCCGTGAGCTTAGGCAGTGGCAGTAACGCCACCCAGTGGGGCGCAGCGTGAATCGGCGCGGTCACCTGGTCAGTACACCGAGACGTGCACGTGGTCGTAGTGGTTCGCGGTGACCGAGCCCCGGTCCTCCACCGGTCGCCAGCCCTCGCTACTGCGTTCCGCGGTCCAGATCTGCTGCGCCCACAGGATCTCGCTGACGCCCAGCTCCGAGGCGTTCTGCACGACGTAGGCGGCGACTGCGTCGCCCTGGGCGGAGTCGGAGACCATGGCATCGACCGCCTGACCGGACCCGTGGAAGCCGTCGTCGCCCGGGCGCAGCCCGCCCCAGGAGCTGACCTCGGGGAAGGCGGCACAGATGGCGCGGTAGACGGAGATCGCGTTGGGCACCAGACCGCTCTCGACACCGGAACCGTCGGCGCACGGCCCGTCGGTGACCGCCTCGTCCGGCTCATCCGGCTCGTCCGGCTCGGCGGGCTCGTCCGGCGCGGCCGCCTCGCCCGGCTCATCCGGCTCGTCCGGCTGCGACTCCTCCGGCCTATCCGGCTCTGGCTTTTCGTCGGCGAGGTAGACCGCGCGCACCCAGACCAGTTGCCGGTCCTGGGCGATCTGCGCCCAGTCCCCCCGGACCTGGCCGGTCACGCCCACCCGTTCGCCCTCGTCGAGCACCAGGAGCAGTCGGGTGTGCTCACCCGGGCCGCTCCAGACGTTGAGGTCGGCGCTCAGCCACCGCGGTTGCAGGTCGATGCTGGCTTGTCCCACGGCCGTACCGACAGGCGGCGCGGGCTGCAGCGTCACCGCAGGACGTTCACCGGACCGGGAGATGCTCAGGTCGTCCAGCCGCACCGGCTCCTCGCCGGCCGCGGCCGGGGACGCCGGCTCCCCGCTGGCCACGGCCCAGGTCGACGTCTCGGGTGCACGGGCGGTCCCACGCTGCGGGTCGTCGGTCAAGCTGCTGGAGGCAACGCCCCCGAGCACCAGCACGGCCAGCAGCGGGATGCCGATGCGGCGAACCGGCATCACAGCAGGGACGGTCTGCTCGTGGCGGGCGGCCACACACACCACCTGAGAGGTCGCGGATCAGGAACGCCGAGTCCATCACACCGCCCGTACAGCCCGGTGATGCGGGGAGCAGTCAGCTTTCACCCAGGGCAGCGGCGAGCATCGTGGTCTGGAGCTCTCGGCGCTGCCGCACCCCGCGCGGCAAGGACCCAGGCGCCGCTTGGGCGAGCACCGCGTAGCCGAGGTACGACGTGTAGACCAGCAGCGCTCGGCGCCCGGCCTCGCTCCGCGGGACACCCGCCTCGACCAGGAGCTGCCGGACGTAGCCGATGCGTCTGTGCGTGGACGTCTCGACCACGGACCGGGCGGTCGGGGCGGTCTGCAGCATCAGGAAGCCGGGATACCGGACCTCCTCGGAGAGCACCGTCTCGAGCAGGCGCCCGAGGCGTTCCCGAGGGGAGCCGCCAGTGGCTTGGACCGCGCTGACCACCCGGTCGGTCGCCACGTCGAGCCACGCAGCCAACACCGCGTCGACGAGATCGGCTCGAGAGCTGAAGTGCCAGTAGCCGGAGCCCTTCGTCAGCCCCAACGAGCGGGCCACCGGCTCGATCGCCACGGCGCCGAGGCCATCGCGGCCGAGCGCAGCCAGACCCGCCAGGACCCAGTCGCCCCGGGTAAGCCGGGGCTTACGTTGAGGCATGACCATACGGTAGCGTAGGGTAGAACATTCGGTCCCGTACGGAGGTTCCCGACCGTGACTCCCTCGTCCCCGAACACCACGCCGCAACCACAGCTGGTCTCGCTCGCCCTCCAGTCGCTGCCGCAGCCCGACTGGGCCGACGTCGTCGTCGTGACGTTGCCGGGGGTGTGCCGGAGGACCCGGCGGTCTGGGCGCGTGCCGTGTTCGACGTCCGCTCTGTCCGGTGGGTCGGCGCGCTGTTCTGGCTGCGCGAGCGGATGGTCAGCCTCGTCGACATCCCCCCGGCGCAGCCGGACGTCTTCGCCGTTGACGCCGTGACCGGTCAGGAGGCCCTGATTAGTGCTGACGACGTGCACCTGGACTTCCGATGCGGGGTGGGAGTCGACCCGCACGCCGGACTGCTGCGGGTGACGACGGCGGTGCGGCTGCACGGGTGGCGTGGACGGTTGTACTTCGCGCCGGTGGCGCTCCTGCACGGGTCGGTGACGAGGGCGATGTGCCGGGGCGCGGTACGGCGTCTGACGGGTGACCGCTAGCCGTACGGGGTGCCGGGTGTCTCCGGCAGAACTCAGTCGGGCGTTCGCCCCCGACGTGCCAGGTCTCGCGCACCGCGGATCGGCGCGCCCAGCATGTAGCCGGCCGACCGGATCGCCGACGAGTGCCACACGTTGCTCCATCTGGACCACTGCCGCCGCTTGTCCACGCACACCACCTGCGTGTCGACGTCAGCCGCCTCGCCGAAGTGTGCCGCGACCTCGCGCAGGGTGTGGCTCCAGAACAGGTCCTCCTGCCGGTGCCCGCCCAACGTCAGGCCCAGCTCGAAGATGGGGTCAGAGGCACGCATCAGCACCTGCGCCTGGGCCACCGTCTCGCCGTCGCGTTCGGTCGCGCTGAACGTGATCCAGCCCGCGAACATGTGACCTTGAGGGGTCATGAGGGTGAACGACTCCTCGTCGGCGTAGAGCACCATCACACCGGTCGACAGCGTCATCCCGCCCGGAAGGGTCATGTTGAGCAGCGCGACCTCGCCGGGCGCAATGCCGGTCAGAGGGCCGTAGAAGAGGTTGCCCTCGGGCCAGAAGTCGGGGAACCGCTGCTTCCAGGTAGCGATCAGGTCGGTGGCCGACACGCGCTCCCGGGGCAGCCGCACCTGGTAGGTCTTCTGCCACATCTTGCCGAACCCCTGGATCGGCCCAGCCAGCTGTTTGCCCGTCACGTTGAGGTTGATCGCTCCCTTGGGCACCTCCGAGACGTTCAGCCTGGTCACCGCCTTGGCCCAGTAGGTCGCGTCGCGTGCGGCGGCGGCCGTGTCCATCGCGTTCTCGGTGGTCCTGTCATTCACGTCACCCATGGTGTTCCCCTCCTCTACCTGACGCCGGCTGCGCGGAGCGCGGACTGCTCGGAGTCGTGGATGCTGACGGCCTCGTCGAGGCGGGTCAGCTCGAAGATCTGTCGATAGTGATCGGACAGGCCGTACGCCATCAGCTGCTGAGAGCGCCGGTTGGCGCGCACCAGCAGGGTGACCAGCAACCCGATACCGCCACTGTTCATGTACGAGAGGTCGGAAAAGTTGAGCACGATCGCCCCGGCGTCGCCGGCTGATTCGTAGGCGCTCATGAGCACGTCCTCCGAACCCGAGGTCACGTCCCCCTGGATGTCGACCACACTCGCCGCTCCGTGTCGGCGTACGCCGAACGTTGCCGTCGCCTCGGTCATGTGCTGCTCCTCTCCGCACCGCGTACGGCGCTGTCCTCGTCGGGGTTGATCGCCAGGAAGTCCGCCAGGCGGGTGATCTCGAAGATCTCGCGGTAGTGGGGGGTCAGGCCGTACGCCCGGATCGGGACCCCGCGGGCGCGCGCCTTCGCGAGCAACCCGACGATCAACGCGATGCCGGTGGAGTTGATGTAGCCCGCGTCCCGGAAGTTGAGGACCACTGCGTCGGGCAGCTCACGGACGGCCTCCGCCCACGCGGTGTCCAGCGAATGCTCGGCTCGTGCGTTCACGCCACCCACCAGGTCGATCACCGCGACCCGATCGCGCCGCCGCACCGTGGTCGACAGCTCACTCGTCGTCATCGTCGTCTCCCTCGCCTCGAGCCACCGGTGGGTCGACGAGGTGCATCACCAGCTCGAGGGTGTGCAACCCCCCGTCGCTGGTCTCGTTCGCCTCGTCGACCATGTTCTTGATCAGGAACAGCCCCCAGCCACGCGGGCGCTGGAGCCCTGCCAGCTTCGCCTCGATGTCGGGCACCTCGGTCTCGCGCGTGGGCGGGGCGCCACCGTGGTCGGTGATCTGTACCCGGACCAGGTCTGTCCCGGTCAGCACCCGGACGGTGACCGGCTGGTCGGCGCGGTAGCCGTTGCCGTGCTCCATCGCGTTCATCGTGGCCTCGCCGACCGCCGTCTCGAGGCGCTTGAGCCGCGCCGGGGAAAGGCCGAGCGGAGCGACGATGGTGCTGACCCTCGCCAGCGCCAGCCGTTCGTTTCCCTCGGCGCTGGGCACGTCGAACTCCACCAGCTGGTGCGTCGGCACCGAGCCCTTCGCGTCGTGCGCGGCACCCGCAGTGCGGGCCAGTGTGACCATGGTGATGTCGTCCTCCTGCTCGGCATCGGGCCCGGTGTGGGCCCGCAGGTCGGTGAGCACCAGGTCGATCAGCTCGCCGCCACCGGGATACCGAGCGACGGCCTCCTTCAGACGCGGGAAACCGAACATCGCACCGTCGGGGTCGTGCGCCTCGACCACCCCGTCGGAGTGCAACAACAACGAGTCGCCGGGGGCGAGCACCGTCTCCTTCTCCTCGTAGGCCATCCCGGTCATCAGCCCGAGCGGCATGCCGCGCGCCCTCAGCTCGACCGATCCGCCGGCCGTCTTGACGTACGGCAGGTCGTGGCCGGCGTTCGCGAAGCGGAACCGCCCGGTCGCGGGCTCCAGGACGCCGTACAGGCAGGTGACGAACATCTTCGCGGGCATGTCGGGGCACAGGTGCTCGTTGACGCGCTCGAGCACGGCACCCGGGTCGACCAGGCGCTGCGCCGAGGCGCGCAGCACGCTGCGGGTGGCGGCCATGACCAGCGCGGCCGGCACTCCCTTGTCGGTGACGTCGCCCACCACGAATCCGACCTGGCCGTCGGGCAACGGGATCACGTCGTAGAAGTCGCCTCCGACCTCGCGGGCCGGGCGGTACAACGCGGCGACCTCCCAGCCGGGCAGGTCCGGGAGCCGCTTGGGCAGGAAGTTCTGCTGGATCAGCCGCGCGACCTCGAGCTCCTGCTCGAACCGCTGCCGGGTGCGGGCCTCGGCCTGCTGCTGACGCACGAGCTGACCGACCCGCAACGCAGGTGCAGCTTGCGCGGCTAGGTTGTCCAGCAGCTTGCGGTCGTCGGCGGAGTACTCCTGCTCGGAGCGGCGCGGACCAAGGTTGAGGACGCCGATCAGCTCGCCCTGGCTCACCAGCGGGACGGCAAGCTTGACCCCGGCAGCCTTGAGGGCCGCGAGTGCCGGTGAGTCGAGCTCCAGCACGTCGACGTCCACCGCCCCGCTGGCGCTCTGCAGGTACGCCAGCAGCGGGTCGTTCGGGGCGATGTCGACCGGAGCGACCTCGTCGGTCGGGGCGGCCGGCTGAGCTGCTGCGCCGTACGTGGAGCGACCGACCTCGGTGGTCCGGCCGAGGAAGCGGCGGCGGAAGGATCCGGTCAGTGCGCTCATGGTGAGACCTTTGTAGGCCAGTCGCGTCCACCGAGCGTTACGGCGACACTGTGGTGGCGTCGGCCTCGAGCAGCTCCTTGACCATCTCGCAGCTCGACGTACCCTCTCGGCGGGCCATCCGTGCGAACACGGGTTCGGCGAGCTTGAAGAAGCCGTGTGCCTCCATCTCGGTCTCCAGGGTGAACCGGGTGCCATCGGCCACCGGCTCGAAGCTGTAGCTTCCCTGCATGGGCACCGGGCCGGACGAGGTGCGGACCGCGGACCGTCGCATGGGCTCGAGCGCGGTCACCACCCACGTGAGATCGAACCGTCGTCCGAGGAACTGCATGACCTCCTCGATCTCGCTGCCCACCTCGAGTGGAACACCGGCGCCGCGACGAACCTCGATGACCGGGCCCTGCCACGCCGGGTTGTTGGCGGGGTCGATCAGATAGGCCCACACGGCCTCGATCGGTCGCCCGATCACCACGCTGTGCTCGAATCTGGTCATGTTCTCTCCTTGGGTCGTGTGCTACCGGCAGGCTCCTCCGTTCGCGTCCGTGCGGCGTCGTAGCGGCTGCGGTAGAACCGTCGGTCCACCAGAGACTGGATCCGTGGCCGCAGGGGCTGGAACAGGGCCGGCTCAGCACGAGCCGAAACATCAGCACCAGACCGAGATACGTCGCCACCAGCAGCGCGGTCAGCGAGCTGTACACCAGCGTCCGGTTGATCACCACGTCGATGTCGTAGAGCCGGTAGCGCAGGATCCGCACCCCGGCGGCGATTGGCAGCGCATTGAACGCCACGGCCGCGGCCACCTGGACGAGCACGCTCGTGTCCCAGAAGGCGGCGACGAGTGGCATCAGCAGGGTCGCCACCACCGCAGCACAGGCGAAACACTTGAGCTGTAGACGTTCGACGCCGTACGCCTTGCGCAGGCGCAGCACGAAGGACATCACCGCTGCGATGAGCGCCACGAGCATCAGGACCAAGCCCGCGACGAAGACCACTCCCATCGTCGGGCCTCCGACCGCGAAGGGGTTCTCGCCGCCGATGAACGCGCTCCCGACACCAGGGCCGAATGCCCACCCGGGAGCTGCCAGTGCGAAGCCGCTGAAGATCCAGCCGATCGGGTTCTCCGGGTGACGCGTGGCGATCAGCGCGCCGACGATGGCCAGGGACAGCGGAAGCGAGGTGTACAGAATTGCGTCAGCCAGGCCGTCTCGACCGCCCGAGATCACCGCACTGATGACAGCCAACACCGTCGTGAGGACCAATGATGACGTCGCGAGCTGATGGCGGCCCATGGTTCTCAGCTCCGCAACCACAGGGACACGTGTGCAGGGTGCATCGTGTCCTGCACCACATGGCGCAGGTCGCTTCCGAGCGCCTCAAGGTCCAGCTCGTCGCGAAGCCGTGCGGCGAACCCCTCGAGGGTGCGAGCCGCGTCGTAGCGGCTGCGGTAGAACCGTCGGTCCACCAGAGCCTGGAACCGTGCGCGGGCCGGGCGGAACAACGCCGCCACCGTCAGCGTCGAGCCGGCCACCGCCAGGTCGGACTCGGCGGTCAGCGGGCTCAACACCTGCTGCAGCAGCAGCACCAGAGCGAGGTAGACACTGGCGAGGGTGGCGGTCAGCGACCCGTACACCAGGGCACGGTTGACCACCACGTCGATGTCGTAGAGCCGGTGCCGCAAGATGGCGATCCCGATCGCGGCCGGCAACAGTGCGAACGACAGGAACGACACGGTATCCAGTACAGCCAGCCAGTCCGGTGAACCGTCCGAGGACGCCAATGCTCCGGTGAGCAGCGGGACAGCCATGCTGACCAGGAACGTGAACGCGACCACGGCTCCGGCCGTCGCCAGCCATTTCAGCTGCAGCCGCTCGGTGCCACGGGAGCGACGGAACCGCAGTACGAGGGCGACCGCACACGCCACGACGCACACCGGCAGGAGCGTGAGCAGAATGCCGAACACAACGCCCAGGACGGGCTGCGCGGCCTCCCACCCCAAGGGATTCTCCAGCATGGGCACCGGGCCGAGCTCGAGCCGGCCGGGCGTGAGGTACAAGGTGAAGGTCAGGGCCATGATCGTCACCGCAGACAGCCACGCCACCGGCCGCCAGCGAGGTGACGGAAGGTGACCGTCGGGATAGAGCAGGATCAAGAAGGTGCCCATCAATCCGATCGCCGGGACCCAGATGCCCCCGTTGAGAGCGGCGGCTATGTCGGGTCGTGGCAGCGAGCCGGGGTTCACCAGCAGGCCGTACCGGGCGTAGTTGTCGGTGAAGCCACCCAGGCCCCACACCAGGCCGATGCCCTGCAGCAACCAGCCGATGGTGTTGCGCGGCTGGCGCCTCAGGATCAACGCGCCGGTGAGGGGAAAGATCAGAATGAGCAAGAGGAACCCGAGTTCGTTGACGTACTCTCCCAGGTTCGTCACGGTCGACCGCTCGGCGAGGTAGAGCAGCCCCCGAAGGCTGATCATCGCCACCATGAACCACCACACGGCCCATGCCGACCTGCGTAGCGTTGCGTCCGACACGGCGGTCATGGTCGGAGCCAGAGCGAGACGTGAGCCGGTTGCACCGACTCGCTGACGACTGCCCGGAGGTCGCCGCCGACGGCCTGCACGTCGAGCTCATGCCGGAGCCTGCCGGCGAAGGCGGCCAGCGTCCGTGCGGCGTCGTAGCGGCTGCGGTAGAACCGTCGGTCCACCAGGGACTGGAACCGCGCGCGTGCCGGGCGGAACAACGCCGCCACCGTCAGCGTCGAGCCGGCCACCGCCAGGTCGGACTCGGCGGTCAGCGGGCTCAACACCTGCTGCAACAACAGCACCAGAGCGAGATAGACCCCGGCGAGGGTGGCGGTCAGCGACCCGTACACCAGGGCACGGTTGACCACGACGTCGATGTCGTAGAGCCGGTGACGCAGGATGGCGATCCCGATCGCCAGCGGCAGAAGCACGAACGACAGAGTCGCCACCGCTTGCAGGATGGTCACCCAACCTGCCGCATTCCCCGACGACGCCCTCGCTTCCGTGATCAACGTCATGGCCATGGTGAGCAGATACAGGAGCGCGACGACCGCCCCAGCTGTGGCCAGCCATTTCAGCTGCTGCCGCACGACGCCACGCGAGCGGCGAAAGCGGCGTACGAGGGCGACTGCGCACGCCACGATGCACAGGGGCAGCAACGGTAGGAAGATGCCCAGCAGGACGTACAGGACTGGTGCAGTTGCCCGCGACCCGAGCGGGTTCATCAGAGTCGGGACGGGGCCGTCCTCGAGCCGGCCCGGCAGGAAGGTGATCGTCAGGGTCACCACGACGATCGTGGCCCCGGACAGCCAGGCTAGGGGTCGCCATCGAGGAGACGGCAGGTGGCCGTCCGGGTAGAGCAGGATCAAGAAGGTGCCCATCAGCCCGATCCAGGGAGCCCAGCTGCCTTCGTTGAGCGCGGCGACGACGGCCGGCCCCGGCACCGACCCGGGACGCACCAGCAAGCCGTAGGTGGCGTAGTTGTCGGCCAAGGCGCCCAGACCCCAGACAAGGCCGACAGCCATCAGCAACCATCCGATTGTGTTGCGCGGCTGGCGACGCAGGATCAGGAGGCCGACGAACGGAAAAGTCATCACCGTGAGGGCGAATACGACGTCACCCGCGGTGCCCCCGCCGCCCCAGGATCCGGCAGTCGCTGGGTCGACGAAGAATGACAGCAGCAAACCTGCAGCCAGCACCGCGACCAGGAACCACCAGACCGCCCACGCCAGCCTGCGCACACCTGCGTCCGACGCCGCGGGCCGGAACTTGATCTGCACGCGACCTCCTTCTCGAAACTGTTGTACGCCACAATCGCCGGCCGGCGTACAGGAATCGTTACGATCGAGGTCACCTGGCCGCTGGCACAGTGACTGAGCGGGAAACGGACAGCGCATGTGATCGAGGTCAACCTGCTCGGCCCACCGCGGGTCGAGCGTGACGGAGCACTCGTCGCGTTCGACACCCGCAAGGCGATGGCCCTGCTCGCCCACCTGGCCCTCACCGATCGCCCGCGTCCCCGCGATGCCCTGGCCGACCTGCTCTGGCCTGACACGGACCGGGAGCACGCACGCGGGGCTCTTCGGCGCACCCTTTCGAGCGTGCGGGGCGCTGTCGGAGCGGGACTCGTCGAGGCGACTCGCGACCACGTCCGTCTGGTCAAGGGTGCGGGGATCTCGGTCGATGTCGACCGCTTCCGCAATCTGCGGGCCGTGGGGGACCTCGAGCGTGCGGTCGAGGTGTTCCGGGGCGACCTTCTCGAGGGGTTCGGCATTCGTGACTCGCCCGACTTCGAGGCCTGGGCAGAGGGGGAGGGTGACGCCCTGCGCCGGGAGCTCACGTCGACGCTCGCCGACCTGGCCGTGGCCCGTGAGGCCGCTGGTGATCCGATGGGCGCCTTGGACGCCGCACAGCGGTGGCTGTCGATCGACCCCCTGCATGAGCCCGCGCACCGCGCGCTGATCAGGCTGTACGTCGCGACTGGTGACCGCATGGCTGCCCTGGTGCAGTACCGGGAATGCGTCCGCACACTGTCCCGCGAGCTCGGCGTGCCGCCGCTGACCGAGACGACGCAGCTCTACGAGGCGATCAACCGGGGGTCCTACGCTCCGCCCGTGCCGGTACGGGCGAAATCAGCAGCACCGGCAGCAGCATCGCTCCCGACCCCGTTCGTGGGTCGTACTGACGACCTGCGTGCGCTGCGGGCCGAGTACGACGCAATCGGCACCGCCGGCCGGGTTGTGCTGGTCGAGGGTGAAGCGGGGATCGGCAAGACCCGGATCGCCGAGGAGCTGCTCTCGGATCTGCGCCGCAGGGGTGCCCAGGTCGTGCAGGGGCGGGCCTACGAGGATGAGGCCGGACTCGCCTACGCCCCGCTGGTCGACGCGCTTCGGGGCCGGTTGCGTGACGGGGACGACTGGCTCGCCGGTGCCGGAGATCGGGCGCTGGGTGAGGCGGCCCGCCTCGTTCCGGAGGTTGTCGCGGGTCGATCGGATCAGGGCCCGGTGCCGAGTCAGGGCCCCGGCGCCGAGACCCGCTTCCTCTCGGGCCTCTGGGACACGCTGAGTGCGGCCACGGCGGGGAGCATCCCGGGGGCACTGCTCGTCGACGATGTGCAGTGGGCGGACGACGCCACCCTCGGCCTGCTCTCGTACGGGCTGCGTCGGTTGGCAGACCGCCCGCTCCTGGTCGTGCTCACGTGGCGGACCCCCCACGACCACCCGCTGCGCCGCGCCGTGGCCGCGGTCTCGCGAGCTGGGGGTGGAACCGTGCTGCGTCTCGAGCGTCTGGCTGAGGATGCAGTGACCGAGCTGGTGATGGCATCCCGTCCTGGCGACCTGGACCCGGCCGTGCCCCGTCGTCTCTGGGAGACGGCGGAAGGTGTGCCGTTGCTTCTGGTCGAGTACCTCCACGCGCTCGGTGGCGACGACCACTGGTCGCTGCCCACCGGCGCACGCGACCTCCTGCGAACCCGGCTCGACCCGCTCACCGAGACCGGCCGTCAGGTGCTGACCGCCGCCGCGGTGCTCGGCCGGTCCTTCGGCGTGGACACCGTACGGGCCGTGAGCGGGCGTACCGACGAGGAGACGGTGACGGCGCTGGAGGAGCTTGTGCGGCGGGGCCTTGTCACTGAGGGGGACGTCGACTACGACTTCGCACACCAGCTGCTGCGCGGACTAGTCTACGACGAGACCGGCCTCGCCCGTCGACGGCTGCTCCACGGCAGGGCCGCCGAGGCGCTCGGCACTCCGGCAACCGCGGTGGCCCGCCACCTCCAGCTGGCCGGTCGTGACGATGCTGCGGCCTCTGCGTTCCTGGAGGCCGGCGAGCAGGCGCGCGAGGTGTTCGCCAACAGTGAGGCACTCAGCCACCTGCGTTCGGCATTGGCGCTGGGTCATGCCGACCGGACCGGGCTGCAGACCGCGATCGGCGACCTGCAGACCGTCATGGGTGACTACCCTGGCGCGCTGCTCAGTCTCGAAACGGCGGCCGCGAGCTGCGGTACTGCCGAGCTGTCAGCAGTGGAGCACCGCCTCGGGCGGCTCCAGCACCGACGAGCAGAATACGCGCTGGCCGAAGCGCACCTGCGGGCAGCGCTGGCGGCTCCGGTCACGGACGCCGCCGCCCGCACCCGCATCACCGCCGACCTGAGCCTGAGCACCCATTCCCGGGGAGAAACCGAACCAGCGCGGTTGCTCGCACGGGAGGCCTTGGTCCTGGCGGAAGCAGCCGGCGATCCCATGGCGCGGTGCCAGGCACACAACCTGCTGGGGATGCTCGCGACGGCAGCCGGCGACCCCGACGACGCGCTGGAAACCCTGCGCCAAGGCAAGGAGCTCGCCGACGGGCTCGGCGACCGGGAGCTGCTGGTCGCCGTACTGAACAACCTCGCCCTGGCCCACCGGGCACGCGGTGAGATGCAGAGCGCGACCGA
>JACDHG010000001.1 GCA_013821195.1 Propionibacteriales bacterium | reverse complement strand
CTGGCGATACCCCCACGGCCGACACCTCCTCGTCGACAACACCGGCACCCGACGACTCCCCAAGACCGCCTGAGCCATCCTTACCAACCCCGCGCCTCGCACCCCCGCCCGTAGAGCCGAAGCCAGTGACCCGAAGGGACACTATGAGGCGAGGACGGTGACCACCGGGAGGGCGAAGACGCTGACCACCAGCACGGCCACCCGGATCCCCCAGTCCGGCGTCGACACCCAGCAGACCAGCTGGACGATGAAGAAGCCGACGGCAAGCAGGCCGATCTTCCTACGCCGCTTGGCTGCCAGCACCCCTGCGACGCCCGGCCGCCGTCTCCTCGTCTGGACGAGACTCGTCATGACATCACGACGACTCTGACGTCTCGCGGCCGCCGCAGCCTGTTTGGCTCGGCCTTCAGCGAGCGTCGCAGCCTCGGCTTCACGCTCAGCCCGCCGTCTCGCCCGCTCCTTGCTCATACGACCTTGGTCAGCAGCTCTTCGAAGACCTGCGGCTGCTCCAGGCCATCGATGCTGGTGTAGGTACGACTCGAGCCGTCGTCCCACCTGATGGAGACGACGTACGTCTGGCGGTCGCAGCACTGATCCTTCGGCATCGGCTCCATGTCGACGTCGACGAGCTCAGGGTCGGACGCCGCCTCGAGCACGCCGCGAACTTCTCCCTTGGTCCGGCCGGAAGGCAGCGACTCGCCGGCGGCGAAGACAACGGTCTCGTCCGTGGGCTCGAGCCCGCCAGACAGCCTGAAGGTCACCGACACTGCCTGCTTGGAGCTCTGCTGCTCAGGTGAGGTGATTGGTCCCGACGAGCTGATGCGTGTCGGGCGGTCGCTCGGGCCGCCCGAAGGATCCTGAGCCGCACAGCCTGCGGCGGCGGCGGCGAGAACGAGGGACAGGAAGAGTTGCGCGATTCTGTTCATAGTTGTCTGACCCAGTTACGCAGCACTTCGGCTCCCGCGTCTCCCGACTTTTCTGGATGGAACTGCGTGGCCCACAGGGGGCCGTTCTCGATCGCTGCCACGAACAGGTCGTGCTCGTGCTGGGCCCACGTCACCAGTGGTGCCCGCGTGTGACCGTGCGTGACGAGCTCCCAGCGGCGTACGGCGTAGGAGTGGACGAAGTAGAAGCGCTCCCCTGCGACCCCCTCGAACATGACGGACTCCGCAGGCACCTCCACGGAGTTCCAGCCGATGTGTGGCAGCACCGAAGCCTCGAGGCGCTCCACCGTCCCCGGCCACTCACCGCACCCGTCAGTCTGCACCCCGTGCTCGACCCCGTGCTCGAACAACACCTGATGCCCGACGCAGATGCCCAGGACCGGCCGCCCACCTGCCAACCGGCTCCCGATGATCTCGGGCCCCCGCAGCGCGCGCAGCCCCTCCATACAGGCGGCGAACGCTCCCACGCCGGGTACGACGACGCCATCGGCGTCCATGGACGGGCCGTGCTCTGCGGTCACCTGCACCTCAGCGCCCGCACGCACAAGAGCCCGCTCGGCCGAGTGAAGGTTGCCCGAGCCGTAGTCGAACAACACGACACGAGCTGTCACAGGCTGCCCTTCGTGCTCGGCACTGACGTCTCACGCGGATCCAGGGCGACGGCGTCGCGCAGGGCACGGGCAAGCGCCTTGAACTGCGCCTCCACCACATGGTGCGGATCGCGGCCGGACAGCACCCGGATGTGCACAGCGATCGACGCGCGCGACGCGATGGACTCGAACACGTGGCGCGTCAAGGAGCCGGTGTACGGCGGAGTGCCGATCGCGACGAACGCCTGGCCGTCCGGCTCCCCGATGTGCACGCAGTAGGGGCGACCGGACAGGTCGACCGCACACTGCACGAGCGCCTCGTCGAGTGGCACGAGAGAGTCACCGAACCGTCGGATCCCCACCTTGTCACCGAGAGCCTCACGCAGCGCCTCACCGAGGGTGATCGCGACATCCTCGACAGTGTGGTGGGCGTCGACCTCGACATCGCCGGCCGCCTGGACCGTCAGGTCGATCAGGGAGTGTCTCGCCAGCGACGTCAACATGTGGTCGTAGAACGGAACCCCCGTCGCAACACGGACCCGACCCGAGCCGTCGAGGTCCAGCTCGACGAGCACCTTCGACTCCTCGGTCACGCGCTCGATCCTCGCCGTCCGAGACATCAGACCGTTACCTCCTGCCGCACCTTGGTGAGTGCCTCTCGAAACGCCATCATCTCTCGCGCCGTGCCGATCGACACACGCAGCCACCCGTCCGGCCCTGTCTCTCGGATCAACACTCCTTGATCGAGCAACCGCCGCCACACGTGATGGCGGTCTGCGAACATGCCGAACAGGACGAAGTTCGCGTCGGAGTCGGCGACCCGCAAACCCTGCTCGCGCAGCCACTCCGCCGTCCGGTCGCGCTCCGCTCGCAGCTGCTCGACACGGCTCATCATCTCGCCACGGTGAGCCAGGGCGACCCGGGCCACCGCCTGGGTGATGCTTGAGAGGTGGTAGGGCAGGCGCACGACGCGCAGCGCGTCCACGAAGTCGGTGCTCGACGCGAGGTAGCCAACCCGTCCACCTGCGAACGCGAACGCCTTCGACATCGTGCGTGTCACCGCGAGGTGGTGGTAGTCGTCGAGCAAGCTGAGCGCTGAGGTCGCGCCGGCCCTGCGGAACTCGGCGTACGCCTCGTCCACGACCACGACCCCCGGCGCGGCGTCGCAGATCACCTTGACCGTGTCGAGGCCGACCGTCGTACCCGTGGGGTTGTTAGGCGAGGCGATGACCACAACGTCGGGTTTGCCCGACTCGATGGCGGCCGCGGCGGCGTCGGCCCCCACCGTGAAGTCGGCAGCGCGACTGACGTCAACGAACCGCGTAGCGGTGTCACGTGCGTACTCCGGGTACATCGAGTACGACGGGCCGAAGGTCAGCATGCTCCGGCCCGGACCCCCGAAGGCCTGCAGCACCTGCAGCATGACCTCGTTCGACCCATTCGCGGCCCAGACCCGAGCCGCTGACAAGCCGTGCCCCAGGTATGCCGCAAGATCTTCCCGGAGCCGGCTCGCCTCCCGGTCTGGATAACGGTTCAGGGACCCTGCCGCAGCGAGCACCGCGTCAGACATGGCACGGGCCACGTGCTCAGACGGCGGATAGGGGTTCTCGTTGACGTTCAGGAGCACGGGTACGTCGAGCTGCGGCGCTCCGTACGGCCGAACCTCCGCAAGCTCCGGCCTCAGCGGCAGCGCGCGGCTGGCCTCGCTCATCGAGGCTCCAACCGCACCCGGACGGCGTCACCGTGAGCCGGCAGGTCCTCGGCCTCCGACATCGTGAGCACGTGGGATGCGGCCTCACCAAGAGCGTCGCGGGAGTAGTCCACCACCTGAACGGTCCGCAGGAATGCCCGGACGGACAGTCCCGACGAGTGGCACGCACAACCTGCCGTGGGCAGCACATGGTTCGACCCGGCACAGTAGTCGCCGAGCGAGACCGGCGTGAACGGGCCGACGAAGACCGCACCCGCGTTGCGCACCCGCGCCGCCCGCACCGACGCGTCGACGGTGTGGATCTCGAGGTGCTCGGCCGCGTAGGCGTTGACGACGTCCTCGCCTTGGTCGAGGTCGTCGACGAGCACGATCGCCGACTGGGTCCCGTCAAGAGCCGCGGTGACCCGCTCGATGTGCTTGGTTGAGTCGAGCTGGCGCTCGAGCTCCACCTCGACCGCCTCGGCCAACGGTGCAGAGTCCGTCACCAGCACCGCAGCCGCGAGTACGTCGTGCTCTGCCTGGCTGATCAGGTCAGCGGCGACGAAGACAGGGTCGGCGCTGTCGTCGGCGAGGATCGCGATCTCGGTCGGACCAGCCTCGGAGTCGATGCCGACGATGCCACGAAGCAGCCGCTTGGCCGCCACCCCGAAGATGTTCGCTGGGCCTGTCACGAGGTCGACGGGGGCACAGCCACCATCGTCGTGCTGGTAGCCGTACGCGAACATGGCGACCGCCCCTGCTCCACCGGCGGCATACACCTCGTCGACTCCGAGGAGTGCGCAGGCGGCGAGGATGAGTGGGTGCGGCAGGCCGCCGTGCTCCCGCTGCGCCGGGCTGGCCAAGGCAAGAGAGCTCACCCCGGCCACCTGCGCGGGTACGACGTTCATGAGCACCGAGGAGCAGAGCGGAGCCGTCGCGGCGGGTACGTAGAGACCCACCCGGTCGACCGGCACGTTGCGCTGAGTCACCGTCCCACCCGGCGAAACCTCCGTGACCGTGTCGTGGGGACGCTCGGCCCCGCACGTCCTTCGCAGCCGACTGACAGACTCCTCAAGGCTCACCCGCAACGCAGGGTCGAGGGCGTCGAATGCCGACTGGATCTCCTGTGTCGGCACCCGCACGCGCTCGATCTCGACCCCGTCGTACAACGCCGCCTGCCGGAGCAGCTCGGCGTGTCCATGCTCGCGGACTGCTGCACACATCTGTCGCACCTGCTCCATGACAGCAGCGACGTCGAAGGAGGCGCGCGGCACCAGCGCCGCATAGTCGACGTGAGTGCCGGCAGCGCCGAGGCCACGGATATCAATCTGGCGGATCATGTCATCAGTCTAGAAGTTGTCGCCTCGCGCCGATTCTGGCTGTCTCATTCACGGTGTCCGGATCGCCTGATGTCGGTGTTAGGTTCGCAGGGTGAGTGAGCCGCTTCCTCTCTTCCCGCTGAACACCGTGCTGTTCCCGGGGATCGTGATGCCGCTCCACATCTTCGAGGATCGCTATCGGTTGCTGGTGCGCGACCTGATCGCCCTTCCACCGGATGCGGCACGCGAGTTCGGGGTGGTGGCGATCAAGGTGGGTTTCGAGGTCGGCTCGCACGGCGTCCACACCATCCAGCGCACCGGCTGTGCAGCCCTGGTCACCGAAGTCACCGCCAACCCCGACGGCACGTTCGAGATCTTGGTGGTAGGTCGTCGCCGTTTCCACGTCGAGAGCCTCGACCCCTCCCAGGAGTATCTTCGCGCCGACGTCGAATGGCTTCCCGATACCGGGGGTGGAGACTCACCGTCGGATGCGACTGACGCTGCCGACATCGCGGGCGCCCTGTTCGACATCTATCGCGACACCGTGGCGGCGCTGCGCGGCGAGGACGTCCTCGAGGGCAACACCCCGAGCGACCCCGTCGACCTGTCCTATACCTTGTCTGCTGCCCTGGTCCTGAGCTTGTCCGACCGTCAGGCGATGCTCGAGGCACCGGACGTCGTGAGCAGGCTGCGCCTCGGCACCCAGTTCATCCGATCCGAGATCCGCGCCATCGCCGCCATCCCTTCGTTGCCGGCGACGTCGATGGCGCGGACCCAGTGGTCGCCGAACTGACCTCGGGAACGCCTAGTCGTTGACCGACAACCGGAACCGCGAGGTGAAGTAGTCGCCGTCGACGTCCGCGGTGATGCCGAACGCCTGGATCGGCGTCACGTTCTCGATGACTTCGGCCGGTGTCCCGTCGTCTTCCAAGGCTTGGACGATCTGCTCCTCGATCGAGTCGAAGTTGAAGAACAGCACGAACTCCTTGCTCTCCGCCTCGTCGATGACCGAGTTGAAGGCGTCGCTGTCGCCGAGACCCCCGTCTTCCGCCAGCTTGTTCGCGTAGTCGTCGTTGGTGGCGACGACGAGCCCGTCGTCAAGGTCCTTCTTCGACACCGGAAACTCCCGGTCGGCAGCCGCCTGAACGAACGACAACACCTTGTCGTAGACCGCGTTCAGCTCCGCTGGGTCGTTGGTGAAGCGCACGCCCGCATTGATCTGACTCGGGTCTTCCGAGTCCAAAGCAGCTGCTGACAGCCCCTCGGCATCGACCGCGAACATGATGTTCGCTCCCAGCAAGGTCGCGATGTCGTCAGGCAGGCTCAGTCCGGTCTCTGCTTCGAACTGCGCTATCTGCGTGTCGACGTCGATCCCCTGGTCCTTCGCGGCATCCACGACCGTCTGCCAGGTCTCGTCGAGACGCGTCTCGCCGCCGCTCTCGGACATGGCGAACGCCGTACTCTCCGGGAGGTCGACGATCTTGTTCCCCTCGTGGTCGATCTCGACCGTGTCACCGAAGACGCTCGCCACGACCTCGACGCTGTCGCTCTCGAAACGGAAGGTCGCTGCCGCGCGCTGGTAGCTGTTCAGCAGGAAGTCGAGGTCGCCGGACGAAGCCATACTCGCAGGGACGAAGAGCTCGGCCGCGGACTTGATGTCGACCCACATGGTGGCGAACCCGAGAGCCCCGAGGGAGTCGAGATCGGACTTGAAGCCTGGGTCGTCGGCAAGCGACCCGTTCTCCACGTCGCCGGCATATCGGTCCGCCAGAGACTGGGTCTGGGCCAGTAAGGCGTAGTCGCCGGTGAAAGCCATCCCGAAATCACTGTCAGCTCCGCTACATGAGGCAAGCTTGTCGATGCCCGCTTTGGCGCCGGTCTCGTCCGAGACCTCGATGGCGAACACGACGTTCGGCGCCATCGAGGCCATGCCCTCTTTCGCATCACTGGGCATGGCGGCGGCTGCGAACTTGTAGCCAAGCCACGGCTTGACGTCGGTATCGAAGCTGAGGTCGCAGTCGGAGTTCTCCAGCGACGCGTCGAAGAGCGACTTGCGGATGTCTGACTCCGCGTCCGCGATGTCGACATTCTCTTTGAACGCCGGGAAGTGGTTCAGGAACTGCACCGCCCTGACCTTCTGCTCGGCCGACGGGTCCAGGTCGACGCCGACGTAGTACAACGCCTCGGACGGAACGGCCTCAGCCGCTGCCGGTGTCCCGCTGGCGAACGTGCCGAAGGGGTCGAGCTTGTAGACCGCGAAGGCGCCACCACCAAGCAGGACGGCCACCACGAGCGCGATGATCAGGGCCTTGGTGCCACGGCCTCGAGCCGGCTGCGGCCGGTACGACGGCTCTCCCTGCCCATAACCACCAGGACCACCAGGACCGTACTGACCCGGACCACCAGGACCGTACTGACCCGGACCACCGGGACCACCAGGACCACCGGGACCGTAGCCGCCACCGGGAGGCGGACCGTATCCACCGCTGCCAGGTCCCCCAGGACCGTAGCCGCCACCGGGAGGCGGACCGTATCCACCGCTGCCAGGTCCCCCAGGACCGTAGCCGCCACCGGAGGTCGGCGTCTGATCTGACATGTTGGTCCCCTGTCAAGAGATAGGTGAAGAAGACGACTGCGGCCCGAGGTTACTCGAAGCGGGGGCCACGACGGGGCGCCTTTGACGCCTCGACCATCCAGAGATTCCTGCGATCGCCCCGATCATCCCGCCGATCGGCCAGCCGAGGTAGGCGACATTGGAGCGCACCGCCAGCTCGCTCCTGATGACGTCGCCGACAGCGGCGTCCCGTAGCGGGGCGCGTGAGTCACTGGTGAACAGCTCGACCATGTCGATGCCTTGCGCGGGGCCGAACAGCTGCGTCCCGAACAACTGTGTCAGTCCGCTCCCGGCCAGGCACAGGGCCACCACCGCGAGCACCGTCACGACGCCGTGACGACGGCCCATCCAACCCACGGCACCGCCGAGCACCAGGCCGAAGACAAGGCCGATGACCAAGAACCACAGGGTGACACCTGCCACTCGGTCGAACTCGTGCTCGCCGAAGCTCAAGCCGGTCGCGGTCAACGTTGCGGTCGGAGAATCCGCGAACCGTGCCCACGCCCACGCGGCGGGCAGCGCGGCAACAGCCCCCACAGCCGTGCAGAGTATGACGAAGACGAGGCGCTGTCTCAGTGAGCTCGGGTCGTCGTCGACTGCCGAAGGCGCGCCAGGGTGGGAAGGCGGGACCGGGTCAGCGGGGCGCATCGACGCACTGGGGCCAAGAGAACTCACCCCGCAATCCTAGGCCGACAGGCAGGCCGGCCCCAGCAACGCCTTGAGGTCCGCCATCAGGGCCGGCGACGGCGTCACCCGCAGTCCTTGGTCCAGGCGCATCACCATGGTGCGGCCGACGGACTGCAACCTGAGATGAACGTCCGCCACGCCAGGGTGGGTCGACAGCACTTCCTTGAGCTGGTCGACGACCGGCGGCGTCACCCGGACGGCAGGCATCGAGATCACGATCGGGCCGGACGAAGCGCCTTTGGTCAGGTCGGGGACCGTGATCTCCGACGCCTTGAGCTGCATGGCGTCGTCGCGACCGCGAGACACCTGTCCCTTGACGACCACCACAGCGTCCTCGACGAGGATCGTCGACGACAGCTGGTACTGGCCGGGGAAGACCAGCACCTCGACGCTGCCTTCGAGATCCTCGACGGACACCACGGCGTACAGGTCGCCCTTCTTGGTGGTCTTGCGCACGACCGAGGTCACGAGACCGGCGACGCAGACCGAGCTTCCGTCCGGCCGCTCCTCTTCGGTGACGAGCTGGCCGATGGTGACGTCGCTGGCCTGAGCCAGGACATGGTCGAGGCCGTTGAGCGGGTGGTCGGAGACATACAGACCGAGCATGTCGCGCTCGTAGGCGAGCAGGGCCCGCTTGTCCCACTCGGTGATGCCGGGCACCTGCACCGACGTGGCCTCGAAGCTGTTGTCGTCGAGCGCGCCGAACAACGAGTCCTGCCCGATCGCCTCGTTCCGCTTGAGGTCGATGTACTGGTCGGCGGCGGCCTCGTGGACAGCAACGAGAGCGCGGCGGGCATAGCCCATGGAGTCGAAGGAACCGGCCTTGCACAGCGACTCCAGCACCCGCTTGTTGCACACGGGGACGGGGACCTTCGCCATGAAGTCCGCGAAGTCGGCGAAACGGCCGCCAGACTCGCGTGCCGCGACCAGTCCCGCCACGACGTTGACACCGACGTTGCGGATGGCCGACAGCCCGAAGCGGATGTCGGTGCCAACCGGGGTGAAGTTGGCTTCCGACTCGTTGGCATCGGGCGGCAGCACCTTGATGCCCATCCGGCGGCACTCGTTGAGATAGACGGCCGACTTGTCCTTGTCGTCGCGGACGCTGGTGAGCAGCGCGGCCATGTACTCGGCGGGATAGTTGGCTTTGAGATAGCTCGTCCAGTACGACACCAACCCGTAGCCAGCCGTGTGGGACTTGTTGAAGCCGTAGTCGCAGAACGGCAGGAGCGTGTCCCACAGGGCCTTGACGGCGGCGTCGGAGAACCCGTTGCCGCGCATGCCGACCGAGAACCGCTCATGCTCCATCTCCAGCACGTCGCGCTTCTTCTTGCCCATGGCCCGCCGAAGCAGATCCGCCTGGCCGAGCGAGTAGCCCGCCACCTGGCGTGCGATGGCCTGCACCTGCTCCTGGTAGACGATGAGGCCGTACGTCTCGTCGAGGATGTCGGCAAGCGGTCCCGCCAACTCGGGATGGATCGGTGTGACCGGCTTTCGTCCGTTCTTGCGGTCGGCGTAGTCGATGTGCGCGTTCGCGGCCATCGGTCCGGGGCGGTAGAGCGCAAGCACCGCCGAGATGTCCTCGAACGCCGTCGGCTTCATCCGTCGTAGCAGCGACCGCATCGGGCCACCATCGAGCTGGAAGACGCCGAGTGTGTCGCCGCGCGCCAGCAGGGCGTAGGCCTCCGGGTCGCTCAGGTCGCGGGCGTTGAGGTCGAGGTCGAGGTCCCGGTTGCGTTTGATGTTGGCAAGCGAGTCGTCGATCACGGTGAGGTTGCGCAGCCCGAGAAAGTCCATCTTCAACAGCCCGAGAGCCTCGCACGTCGGGTAGTCGAACTGCGTGATCATGGCGCCGTCCTGCTCGCGACGCATGATCGGGATGTTGTCGAGCAGCGGCTCGCTGGACATGATCATGGCGCAGGCGTGCACACCCCACTGCCGCTTCAGCCCCTCCAGCCCACGGGCGGTGTCGACGATCTTGCGCACCTCGTTGTCGCTGTCGTAGAGAGCGCGGAACTCGCCCGCCTCGCCGTAGCGCTTGTGCTCGGGGTCGAAGATGTCGTTGACCGGGATGTCCTTGCCCATGACGGCCGCCGGCATCGCCTTGATGATGCGCTCGCCCATCGCGAAGGGGTAACCGAGCACCCGAGAGGAGTCCTTGACCGCCTGCTTCGCCTTGATGGTTCCGAACGTCACCACCTGGGCGACGCGGTCCTCGCCGTACTTGTCGTTGACGTAGCGGATCACCTCACCGCGCCGGCGCTCGTCGAAGTCGACGTCGATGTCAGGCATCGAGAGGCGCTCGGGGTTGAGGAAGCGCTCGAACAGCAGCCGGTGCTCCAGCGGGTCAAGCTCGGTGATGCCCATGGCGTAGGCCACCAGCGAACCTGTCGCGGAGCCTCTGCCAGGACCGACCCGGATGCCCTGCTGACGCGCCCAGCTGATGCAGTCGGCCGTCACGAGGAAGTAGCCCGGGAACCCCATCTGCAAGATGACGCCGACTTCGAAGTCAGCGCGTTCGCGCACCTCCGCCGTGACCCCGTCGGGGAAGCGGCGAGTCAGCCCGACCTCGACCTCCTTGACGAACCACGTCTGCTCTGTCTCCCCCTCCGGGACCGGGAACCTCGGCATCAGGTTGCGTCCCTCGGCGAAGGTCACGTCGCAACGCTCGGCGATCAGCAGGGTGTTGTCACAGGCGTCGGGGAGGTCACGGAACAGCTCGCGCATCTCGGTGGGCGTCTTGAGGTAGTAGCTGTCACCGTCGAGTCTGAAGCGGTCGGCGTCGTTCATCGTGGAGCCGGACTGGACGCACAGCAGTGCTTCGTGGCTGATCGAGTCCTCACGCTTGGTGTAGTGCAGATCGTTGGTGGCGACCAGCGGAAGGCTCAGGTCCTTGGCCAGTCGGAGCAGATCCCCCCGCACCCGGCTCTCGATGGCGAGCCCATGGTCCATCAGCTCGACGAAGTAGTTGGCTGCGCCGAAGATGTCGCGGTAGTCTGAAGCCGCCTGGACGGCGTCGGCGTACCTGCCGAGCCGCAGCAAGGTCTGGACCTCTCCGGACGGGCAGCCGGTGGTGGCGATGACGCCCCTGCCATAGCGCTCGAGCAGCTCGCGGTCCATCCGCGGCTTGTAGAACTGGCCCTCCAGCGAGGCGAGCGAGGAGAGTCTGAACAGGTTGTGCATGCCTTGCGTCGTCTCGGCGAGCATCGTGATGTGGGTGTAGGCGCCACCGCCCGAGACGTCGTCGCCGCCCCCGTTGCCCCAGCGCACCCGACGGCGCTCGAACCGGCTGGTGCCCGGCGCGAGGTAGGCCTCGATCCCGATGATCGGTTTGATGCCGCGCACCTTCGCCGCCTGGTAAAACTCGAAGGCCCCGAACATGTTGCCGTGGTCGGTGACTGCCAGTGCCGGCATCTGGAGGCGCGTGGTCTCGTCGAAGAGCTCCGCGACCCGGGCCGCACCGTCGAGCATCGAGAACTCGCTGTGGACGTGCAGGTGCACGAACGACGACGACATCGGGGGTGCTGCCTCCTGACCTCGTGACTCGGGAATCCGGGCATGACAAACAGAGCTGGATGGCGGCCCTCCGGCCGCCGCTGGGGAAGAGCCCACAGCGTACTTCGCCTCACCCTGGCAGCGCCGACCGACACTCGGGTCGCCCAGATGGGGACCTAAGGAGCCATCCGAGACTGAACCGTGTCGTCAGTCGGCATCGCGGATGACCTCGAGAGCCTCCGCGAGGTCGGCTGGGTACGTCGACTGGAACTCCACCCACGCGTCGGACTCCGGATGGACAAAACCGAGCCGGATGGCATGCAACCATTGTCGGCTGAGACCGACCCGAGCTGCCAGGGCTGGGTCGGCGCCGTAGGTGAGGTCGCCGACGCAGGGATGGTGCAAGGCACTCATGTGCACCCGGATCTGGTGAGTTCGGCCGGTCTCCAGCTTGATCTCCAGCAGCGACGCGAACCGGTGGGCCTCGAGCGTGTCGTAGTGGGTGACGCTGTGACGGCCATCTCGGCCGACCGTGAACTTGTAGTCGTGCTTGGTGTGGCGCACGATCGGCGCGTCGATGGTGCCGCGCAGCGGGTCCAGATGGCCTTGAACCAGCGCGTGGTAGGTCTTGGCAACCGTGCGTCTGCGAAACGCGTCCTTGAGACGCGAGTAGGCATGCTCCGACTTCGCGACCACCATCAGGCCGCTGGTGCCGACGTCGAGCCGCTGCACGATGCCCTGCCGCTCCGGCACCCCCGAGGTCGCGAGCCGGTACCCAGCGCCCGCGAGGTGACCGAGCACGGTCGGACCCGTCCAGCCAACACTGGGATGCGCAGCCACTCCGACAGGCTTGTCGATGACCACGAAGGCGTCGTCATCGTGAACGACTCGCAGCCCTTCGACGACCTCGGGACGCACCTGCACCGGTCCAGCCGGAGGTGGGATGGTCAGCTCGAGGAAGGCCCCTTCCACGACCCGGTCCGACTTGGCCGGCGTGTCGCCGTCCAGGGTCACCTCTCCCGCGGCCACCAGCCCGGCCGCCTTCGTCCGCGACAACCCGAAGAGCCGCGCGATGGCGGCGTCGACACGTTCGCCGGCGAGACCACTCGGGACGTGCAGCGCCTTGCGGCCGGAGGCCTCGCTCACGGGCGCCCGTCGCGGGTTCCGTCGAGGTGCACGCCGCGAAGGCTGAGCACGACGAAGAGAACCGCGGCGACGCTGATCGCAGAGTCGGCGATGTTGAAGACGGGCCAGCTCGGTAGCTCGATGAAATCGACGACGTGGCCCCGAAACGGCGAGGGCGCGCGAAAGATCCTGTCTGTCACGTTGCCCAGTGCACCACCGAGGAGCAATCCGAGAGCGACAGCCCACGAGGTGCTTCCGAGTCGACTTGCCAGGGTGAGGCAGACTCCGATCACGACGAGCGCTATCACGGTGAGCGCGATCGTGTAGCCGGTGCCCACGCTGAAAGCAGCGCCGGGGTTGTACGTGAGTCGGAGCTGCAGCAGATCACCCAGCACCTCGCGAGGGGCGCCGCCGGACAGGGCCTGCTCGGCCCACCACTTGGAGCCCTGGTCGAGGACGTAGACGATCGTTGCGACCGCTACCCACACCGAGAACCGGGAGAGGTGCCGTGCCGTGTCGTACTCGGCGGTCGAGTCGCTGCTCAGCGACGTTCCTGGCGTTGTTTGCATTCCATGCACAGTGTCGCACGGGGAAAAGCCTGCAGCCTCATCTTGCCGATCGGCTGTCCACAGGACTCGCAGACGCCGTAGTCCCCCTTGTCGATGCGAGCCATGGCACTCTCGACCATCTCGAGGTTGTCGCGCGCGTTCTTGGCCATGCTCATCTCGTGGTCACGCTCGAAGGTGTTCGACCCGACGTCGGCCTGGTCGTTGCCGGCGCCCTCTCCGCCGCCACGCAAGAGATGATCGATGTCCTCCTCGGTGGCGGCGATCTCGGCGATCAGGCGGTCACGGTCATGCTCGAGCGTCGCCCGGACTTCTTTGATCTGCGCGGGGGTCCACGCCTTCTCACCATGACGGACGACGAGGCCGCGTTTCTTCGGATCGGCGGTTGCCTTCTTCGCCGGAGCCGACTTCTTCGCCGCCGCCGTCTTCGCCGGGGCTGCCTTCTTCGCCGCCGCCGTCTTCTTGGCTGGCGCGGTCTTCTTGGCCGGGGCGGTCTTCTTGGCCGGGGCGGTCTTCTTCGCCGGGGCTGCCTTCTTCGCCGCCGCGGTCTTCTTCGCCGGGGCAGCCTTCGTGGCCGCCGCCGACTTCTTCGCCGCCGCCGTCTTCTTCGCCGGCGTTGGGCTCGACGACGCACTTGCACGGCCGGTGGCCTTCGCGACGGCCTTCCTCACTGCGCTGATCGCAGACGGTTTCTTGGCAGCCATTGAGTGGCCTCTCCTTGGCAGTGGCGTCCCCCGGATTCGGTGCCGAGAGGATAAGCGCTTATCGCCTCCGCTTCAACTGGCCGCGCCAGCCGTGACGATGCAAGCCCGCCGAAACCAGGTGTGTGGGCTGGCGACCGTCACCTAGGATGAAGCCGTCGCGCGACTGAGATGGGACCATCACCCCGGAGTTGCCGGAAGAACGGTCACCTTGGTGACTCACTAGAACTGGCGGCGACACACCACGAGAGGGTCACGTAGTTCAGTGACCAAGGAGGGTGGTACCGCGGAGCCGCAACCAGCGGGTTCGTCCCTTCGCCACATCAGCGCACAGCGCGTGACGAAGGAAGAGAGCACGATGACCTCCGAGTATCCCGTCGTCCCCCCGCAGGTAGACCTGCCAAGGATGGAGCACGAGATTCTCGACCTCTGGCGCAGGCAGGGAGCCTTCGCCGCCTCGCTTGCACAGCGGACCGACGCGCCCCACTGGACCTTCTACGAGGGACCGCCGACGGCCAACGGCAAGCCGGGCACACACAGCATCGAGGCACGGGTCTTCAAGGATGTCTTCCCACGCTTCAAGACCATGCAAGGGTTCCGGGTCGACCGGAAGGCGGGTTGGGACTGTCAAGGGTTGCACGTCGAGGTGGGTGTGGAGAAGGAGTTGGGGGTGTCCGGCAAGCAGCAGATCGAAGCCTTCGGGATCGCCGAGTTCAACGCCAAGTGCCGCGAGTCAGTCCAGCGGGCGACCGACGACTGGGAGCAGATGACGGAGCGGATGGGCTACTGGGTCGACACAGCCAGGGCCTACCGGACGATGGACGCCACCTACATCGAGAGCGTGTGGTGGTCCCTCAAGCAGATCTTCGACAAGGGCCTCCTCTACGAGGCTCATCGCATCTCGCCGTACTGTCCACGCTGCGAGACAGCTCTGTCAGACCACGAGCTCGGCCAACCGGGAGGTTACGAGACCGTCGTCGACCCGTCGGTCTTCGTCCGCTTCCGGCTGTCGTCGGGCCCACTCGCCGGCCGGGCATCCCTCCTGGTGTGGACCACGACCCCGTGGACGCTCGTCTCCAACACGGCAGTCGCCGCACATCCTGACGTTACCTACGTGGTGGCGACCGACGGCAACGAGCGGCTCGTGGTCGCTGAGCCGCTCCTCGAGACCGTGCTCGGTGCGGGGTGGACGGTCGAGTCGAGGATGGTCGGACGCGAGATGGAGCGCTGGTACTACGAGCGCCCACTTGACCTGGTCGACTTCCCGGGGCCTGATGATGAGGGTCAGGACGGCTCGGACGCGCACTTCGTGGTGCTCGCCGACTATGTCACCACCGACGACGGGTCGGGGCTCGTCCACCAGTCCCCAGCCTTCGGCGAGGATGACATGGCGGTGAGCAAGGCGTACGGCCTCCCTGTCGTCAACCCGGTGCGCCGTGACGGCCACTTCGAGGACAACGTCCGCCTTGTCGGAGGACAGTTCTTCAAGCACGCTGACACCGATCTGGTCAAAGAGCTCGAACGGCGCGGGTTGATGTTCCGCCATGTCGCCTACGAGCACTCCTACCCGCACTGCTGGCGGTGCCACACGCCCTTGATGTACTACGCCCTCCTCGCCTGGTACATCCGCACCACAGCGATCAAGGAGGCCCTCCTCGCCGAGAACGACAAGACCAACTGGTATCCCGAGACGATCAAGCACGGCCGCTTCGGCGACTGGCTGCAGCACAACGTCGACTGGTCGCTGTCACGGACCAGATACTGGGGCACGCCGCTGCCGATCTGGCGGTGCGCCGCGGGCCACGTGACCTGCGTGGGGTCGCTCGCCGAGCTCGGCCAGCTCGCCGGCCAGGACCTGAGCGGAATCGACCCTCACCGCCCGTACGTGGACGACGTCGAACTTGTGTGTCAGACCTGCGGTCAGGCAGCGCAACGGGTGGCCGAGGTGATCGACGCCTGGTACGACTCCGGGTCGATGCCGTTCGCGCAGTGGGGTTATCCGTACCTGGCCGGGTCGGAGCGGGAGTTCGAGCAGGCATACCCCGCCCAGTTCATCAGCGAGGCCATCGACCAGACCCGCGGCTGGTTCTACTCGCTGATGGCGGTCGGGACGCTTGTCTTCGGCCGGTCGTCGTACGAGAACGTCGTCTGCCTGGGGTTGTTGCTGGCCGAGGACGGGCGGAAGATGTCCAAGCACCTCGGCAACATCCTCGAGCCCATGCCGCTGATGGACGAGCACGGTGCCGACGCCGTGCGCTGGTTCATGGCCGCCTCCGGATCGCCGTGGGCGGCCCGGCGCATCGGCCACGGCACGCTGCAGGAGATCGTCCGCAAGGTGCTGTTGACGTACTGGAACACGGCGTCGTTCCATGCTCTGTATGCACGGGCGAACGGGTGGACGCCGACGAGCGAAGCGCCGCCGGTCGCTGACCGGCCCGTCTTGGACCGTTGGCTGACGTCCCGACGCAACGCCCTCAGCCGAGACGTGACGGCGGCGCTCGAAGCCTTCGACACCCAGCGTGCCGGCACTCTCCTCGCGGAGTTCATCGACGACATGTCCAACTGGTACGTACGCCGCTCCCGGCGAAGGTTCTGGGACGGTGAGGACGCGGCCCTGGCAACCCTGCACGAGACGCTGGACATGCTCACCCGGTTGCTGGCACCGTTCACCCCATTTGTGACGGAGCGTGTCTGGCAGGACATCGTGCGATCCGTCGACGGGTCCGCTCCCGCATCCGTCCACCTGTCCTCATGGCCGACGTATGACGCCACTCTGGTCGACACCGAGCTCGAGCGAGGGATGGCGCTGACGCGCAGACTCGTCGAGCTGGGCAGATCCGCCCGTGCGGAGGCGAAGGTCAAGACTCGTCAACCGCTGCGTCGGGCCCTCATCCCGTCCTCGGCGTTCGCCCTGCTGTCCGAGGAGATGAAGGCGCAGATCGCGGCCGAGCTCAATCTCGAGACGGTAGAGTCGCTCGGCGCGGCCGGAGCCCTCGTCGATCACACGGCGAAGGCCAACTTCCGAAGTCTGGGGCGACGCTTCGGCAAGCAGACACCTCAGGTCGCGGCGGCGATCGCCGCTGCAGACCCGTCCGCTCTTGCCGAGGCCCTCACGGCGAGGGGCACCGCCACGGTGGACTTCGACGGAGGGGTCGAGGTCACGTCCGACGATGTCATCATCTCCGAACGCCCCCGAGAGGGATGGTCGGTGGTCAACGAGCACGGAGAGACGATCGCGCTCGACGTCCACCTGACGCCGGAGCTCAAGCGTGCGGGGCTCGCGCGCGACGTCATCAGGCTGGTGCAGGAGGCGCGCAAGTCACACGGCCTCGAGGTGTCCGACCGGATCCGGCTGCGGTGGCAGGGCGGACCCGAGGTCTCGGATGCAGTTCGCGCTCACCGCGACGAGGTGGCACAGGAGGTGCTGGCCACGCGGATCGAGGAGTGCGCGGACCCCGATGTGACGTGGCACCGTGACGAGGATCTGGACCTGTGGTTCCAGCTACACAAGGCCTAGTGGTGCCGGCGCGCCGCGTGCGCCTAGGGTTCATCCAGACCGGAAGAGCGTGAGTTGTCGGCGGTGGAGACGAAGTGCTGCGTGGCGCAGGCTGGACGTGGCTCAGCGCTCCTGCGGCTGGTCCTCCCCGAGCAGGTCACGCAGGCGGCGGGGCGTCTCACCGTCTACCGACGGCGTCAGCGGTGCGTCGCCATCACCTTCACCGTCGAGTGCCTTGAGCTGGCTCTCGAAATAGCCGCGCAGTCTGCTGCGGTACTCGCGCTCGAAGGAGCGAAGCTCATCGAGCTCGCGGGCAAGACCGTCCCGGCCACGCTCGAGCTCACCCAACATCTCCTGACGACGCTCACCCGTCTCGGCGTCGAGCTTCTCGGCGCGCGTCTTGGCGTCCGCCTCGAGCCGCTGTGACTTCGCCTTGGCGTCGACCTCCAGGCGCTCGGCCTTGATCCGCGACTCGCCAAGGATCCGGTCAGCGTCGCCCTGTGCCTCGCCGACAAGCTGGTCGGCGTTCTGAGCCGCGATCTCGAGCAGCCGGGCTGCCGCGCTCGAGGCCTCGCGCACCGTCTTCACGGGAGGCAACGGGGTAGCTTCCGACGCCAATGCCTCAGGTCCCTTGCCGGATTCGGGCGTTGACAAGGCCAAGGGTGACGGTGCGGTCTGCGGCGGCGGCCCCGACCTCGACGCGGTGGCAAGCTTGGCGCCCAGATCGTCGTTCTCATGGTGCAGACGGGTGAGCTCGACCTCGACCTCGTCGAGGAACTGGTCCACCTCCCCCATGTCGTAACCCTCCCGAAGTCGCACGGGTGTAAACGTCTTCGTGTGGACGTCTTCGGGCCTCAACGGCATGGTTTTCACCTTCTTGGTAGGTCAGACGAGTGGACGGAGATGTGGCTGCCAACGCTACTCCGTCTGACCGGTCGCTGGGCAGGCGACGTCGAGACGACGTCAGCCGAACAACAGGATCCGACGGTTCAGATACTGGAGAACGTAGCAAATCAAGAGCACGAACAGGAGAGACAGGTCGAGGGACGCGCCACCGAGTCGCAGCGGCGGCACGAACCGCCGCAACAGCCGGATGGGCGGGTCGGTCGCGGTGTAGATGACCTCCAGCGCAACAGCTGAGAAGCCCCGCGGGGACCAGGACCGAGCGAACATCTGCACCCAGTCGACCACGATGCGCGCCAAGATCAGGAGGATGTAGACCCACAGGACGAGCTCGATGACGAAGCCGACGACGCGCACGAACGAAGCCTAGTGGTGGCTGACAAACGGATGGCGGTACGCCGGCGACGACATGCCTCAGCTCTGGTTGAAGAAACCACCCTCAGCGATTCGCCGCTTGTCCTCGGCTGTCACGGAGACGTTCGGCGGCGACAGCAAGAAGACCTTGCTCGTGACCCGCTCGATGGAACCGCGCGTGGCGAAGACCAGCCCTGCCGAGAAGTCGACGAGACGTTTCGCGTCGCTGTCGTCCATCTCCGAGAGGTTCATGATCACCGGAATACCATCACGGAAGTGCTCGCCGATCGTGCGAGCCTCGTTGTAGTTCCGCGGGTGCAGCGTGGTGATCCGCGAGAGCTCGGCCACCGACTGGGTCGGACGGCGACGCTCTGACAGGGACGCCACGGACGTTGGCCGGTCAGCTGTCGTTGCGGCCCCCGGTCGAGACGACGACGAGGACTGGTGCGTTGTCTCCTCGTCTGAGTAGTGGTCATCCTCGTAGCGGTCAGTGTCCTCGAGCAGGCCCAGGTACACCCCGACCTTGCGCATTCCAGTCGCCATGACCTCGTCGCCTCCGCCTTATCCGATGCTGCCGCGCTGTTTGACGTACCTAGCCGACCGTGATGCGGCCGTTCGCGGCTGACATTACCCGAGCGACGGCCGTCGGCCGAGTACCGCGCTCCCGACACGCACGTGTGTCGCGCCCGCCCTGACGGCTGCCTCGAAGTCGCCGCTCATCCCGGCAGAGATCCCCCTCGCCAAGGGATGTTCGAGCTCGAGCTGACGGCTCACCGCGACGAGACGGTCGTACGCCGCGCTGGCCTCCTCGCCGAGCGGTGCCACACCCATGACGCCTGCCAGCCGGAGCAGTCTGCACCCCGCGATCACATCCGCGATCTCCGGAACCGTTTCCACCGCCGCACCGCCTCGACCGGAGCTGGCCCCAGCGGGGTCGAGGCTGACCTGGATGAAGCAGTCGACCATCCGGCTCCCTTGCTGTGCGCCTGCATCGAGGCGCCGCGCGACCCGAACGGAGTCGACGGAGTGGACGGCGGCGGCATACCCAGCGATGCGGCTCGCCTTGTTCGACTGGACCTGTCCGATGAAGTGCCACCTGACGTCGAGGTCTGCGAGATTGGCCGCCTTCTCAGCCGCCTCTTGGTGACGGTTCTCGCCGAAGTCACGCACCCCGAGGTCGGACAGGATGCGCAGGTCGCTCGCTGGCCAGGTCTTCGTGACCACGACGAGCGTCACGCCGGAGCCGGGGCGACCGTCGCTTGACGCGGCGGCGGCCTCGACGCGCGCTCGCACTGCAACGAGATTGGCGGCGATCGTGTCGCGTCGCTGGTCACTCATCGTTGCCCGGACGCCACACGACGAGACCAGCCGACCGCCCTGACCGATCCCCGTCTCGGCGGTACGAGTACAGGTCTGGCGACTCCAGCGTGCAACGGCTGCGGTCGTGCACGGTGCAGCCTGCGCCCTCCAGCTGCGCCTCGACACCGGCGGCGATGTCGAGTGACGGAGCCCCCCAGGTGGTGCAGGCGTACGACGCCGGCACGGAGGCGGCGACGTCGTCGCGAAGAGAAGCCGGCACCTCGTAACATCCGCCGCACACGTGCGGTCCCACCCACGCGTCGATCGACGAAGCGCCGAGGGCGCGCATCGTCTCGACGGTCGCGGGCACCACTCCCGCCGCCAGCCCCTGGCGTCCTGCGTGGGCCACCGCGACGATCCCGGTGGCGACGTCTGCGAGCACCACAGGCGCGCAGTCGCCGACCCGGACCATGAGGGCGACGTCTGGAGCTGCGGTGACGAGGCCGTCACAGGTGCCGGGCACGGGGCCGGCGCGATCCACCACGCGAACGTCTGCGCCGTGCGCCTGCCGCATGCTGGCAAACCCGGCGACATCGAAGCCGCTTGCCACCAGCTCGAGGTTGGCCGTCAGCTCTTCGTCCCGGTCCTGCCGAGACCTGCTGAGGTCGAGACTGTCGAAGGGGAACGCGCTCACACCGCCCTGACGGTCGGTGAAGGCGACATCGACGACACCCGACGAGCGACGAGAGGTCGACCTCACGCGGTCGCGGCTCGAGAACACCGGCTACTTGAGGAAGTCGGGGACGTCGAGGTCTTCGTTGTCGTCGAACGGGATCGCACGCGGCTGCTTCGCCGGTGCCGCAGTCTGCTTGCCGGGCTCGATCTTGCCACTGCTCGCGGCCGGAGTCGTCGGGGCCGTGCCGGGGTTGCCGGCTGCCGGGGGCTGAGTCCGAGGAGGAGGGGGGGCAGCAGGCTGCGGTGGTGCAGTGTCTCGGCGAAGCGCTGGTTGACTCTGGTCCCGCCGCTTGGGCATGCCCCCGTCGAACCCGGCTGCGATCACCGTGACGCGGACCTCGTCTCCGAGTGCGTCGTCGATGACCGCACCGAAGATGATGTTCGCCTCGGCGTGAGCCGCCTGAGACACCAGCGCCGCGGCCTCGTTGATCTCGAAGAGACCGAGGTCGGAGCCGCCCGAGATCGACAGCAGGACGCCATGGGCGCCATCGATCGACGCCTCGAGCAACGGGCTGGACACCGCCATCTCGGCCGCGACCACAGCGCGGTCGTCACCATTGGCGCGCCCGATCCCCATCAGCGCCGAACCCGCGTTGGCCATCACTGCCTTGACGTCAGCGAAGTCGAGGTTGATGAGTCCGGGGGTGGTGATCAGGTCGGTGATCCCCGATACGCCCTGGAGCAGCACCTGGTCCGCCTGCTTGAAAGCATCGAGGACGCTGACGCTGCGGTCGGAGATCGAGAGCAGCCTGTCGTTGGGGATGACGATGAGGGTGTCGACTTCCTCTCGCAGACCGGCGATGCCTTCCTCTGCCTGGTTCGCGCGACGCCGGCCCTCGAAAGCGAACGGTCGGGTCACGACACCGATGGTCAGGGCACCGATCGAGCGGGCGATCCGTGCCACGACAGGCGCTCCTCCCGTGCCGGTCCCACCGCCCTCACCGGCGGTGACAAAGACCATGTCGGCACCCTTGAGCACCTCTTCGATCTCCTCGCTGTGGTCGTCGGCTGCCTGTCCCCCAACCCCGGGGTCGGCACCCGCACCGAGCCCCCGCGTCAGCTCTCGACCGATGTCGAGCTTGACGTCGGCGTCGCTCATGAGCAGCGCCTGAGCGTCGGTATTGATGGCGATGAACTCCACACCTCGGAGTCCGACCTCGATCATCCGGTTGACGGCATTGACCCCACCGCCGCCGATACCTACAACCTTGATGACCGCCAGATAGTTCTGCGGTGCTGCCACGACATGCCTCTCGCTGGGATGAACTGGTGCCGGACCTACGCTGCCGACTACTGGCGGCTGCGGAGAAGCCGCGAGACGTAAGGACTGAACCTTGAGTTGAGGGTTACCCTACTCGTCATCTCATGGTGTGCTCAACCTAGGTCACCGCGCCCACAGTCGGCAACCGACACGCGCTATTGTCTTCAGCCACGAGGTGGCCGACCCGACGTCGTCGGCTGCCCCGGGACACTGACGTCATACACCGCGGAGGGTCGTTCCAGCAGCAGCAACAGAACCTGGACCTTACGTTCAGACTCCGCCGAGCTGCCCCAAACGACCTGCCTGCCATCGCGCAGCTGCAGCGCGATGGAGTCCATCGAGGAGGCTGTGATGCGCTGCGTCTGCGCGCGTATCTCACCGGGAAGGGTGGTGGCGACGGCGGCGATCTCACGCAGCGCGACCCTGTCGTCGTCTCCGCGGTACTCGACAACGGCAAGTGCCGGGTCACGCACCCGGTCCTTGCGGTAGAGAGTCCCCTCGACGTCGAGCACCCACCATCCACCCTGCCGGTGCACCGTCGCCACCGGGCTGCGTTCGATGACGGTGATCGTCAGGGTGTGCGGCCACGAACGGTGCGTCGCGACGCTGGCGACGGCGGGGATCGCGCCCACCTTGCGGTTGACGGCATCGAGGTCGACGCGCACGAGCGGTGTGCCCGGGCGGATGTCTGCGGCGGCGATGACCCGCTCTGCGGAGACTGTGCGCGTCCCCGCCACCTGCACCTGGTCGGCGGCGAGCCAGCTCGAGAGGAACACGACCCAACCCGCGAACACGAACGCCCCGAGGACGGCTGTCGCGATCAACGTGGGTCGCCAGGCAGCGAGTCGCCGCTGCCACTGCCGGCGCAGGAACCGCGCCGACGTGGCCAGTCTGTGCCTCATACCGTCCCCTCCCACCGGGCACCGAGGAGATCCATGACCAACGGGCCGACCCGCGTCACGTCACCGGCACCGAGGGTGAGCACGACATCGCCGGGTGACGCCCGACGAGCAACCGCAGGCGCGGCGGCCGACCACTCGGGCACGAACTCCACAGCTGCAGCGGGCAGCGGCACCCGGTCGGCCACGGTGGCTCCGCTCACCGACGGGTCCCTGTCCTCTCGGGAGGCGTAGACGTCCATCACGACGACCTCGTCGGCAGCCCCCAGCGCCTCACCCATCTGCTCCGCGAACTGCTTGGTGCGGCTGAAGAGATGCGGCTGGAAGCATACGACGATGCGTCCGACTCCGGCGATCGCGCGGGCCGCCGCTAGGTCGGCGGCGATCTCAACGGGGTGATGTGCGTAGCTGTCATACACGCGGACATCGTCTCGGGTGCCCTTCAGCTCCATCCGACGACCGGTGCCCACGAAGCCCTCGAGACCAGCGGCCAGTGGGCCGAAGTCGAAGCCCAGCTGCAGTCCTGCGGCCATCGCCGCGACCGCGTCGATGACGTAGTGGCGGCCGGGGACCTGGATCTCGACGACTCCGAGAGGCGCACCTGCTCTCCAGACGCCGAACGACGATCCGCCGCCGGAAAGACGCACGTCCACCGCACGCACGTCGCAGTGGTCGCCGAACCCCGCCTGCACGACCGTGAGATCTCGTCGGCGGGCCAGGTCGGCGAGCCTGGCAGCTCCCGGGTCGTCAACGCAGCTGACGAGGAAGCCGGCTGGCTGGATACGTGTGAGGAACTCCGCGAAGACGGCGACGTACGCCGCTGGCGACCCGAAGTGGTCCAGATGGTCGACGTCGACGTTGGTGACGACAGCTGCGACGGGCGTATAGGTCAGGATCGCGCCGTCACTCTCATCTCCCTCGACCACGAAGATGTCGCCGCTACCGTCCGCGGCATTGAGACCCGACGCGTTGAGGGTTGATCCGATCGCGTACGACGGGTCTGCGCCCGTTGCCAGCAAGGCGGTGGCGAGCATGGATGTGGTCGTCGTCTTGCCGTGGGTGCCGGTCACGACGACACTGCGCCGCCCGACCAGGACTGACTGGACAGCCGCAGATCGTGGCCAGAGCCGTAGCCGGAGGTCACGAGCACGCACTACCTCTGGGTTGTCCTCGGGTATGGCGGTGGAGACGACGACCGTGTCCGCACCCTCCACCTGCTGTGCCTCGTGACCGACCCAGCACCTGACTCCCAGCTCCTCGAGGGATCTGAGCATCGAGGAGTCGGCTCGGTCGCTGCCCGAGACCGTGACGCCGCGAGCCACCATGATGCGCGCTAGACCGGAGAGTGCCGCGCCACCGACTCCGACGAAGTGCACGCGGCCGAGGTCCTCCGCGGCTTCGATGTGCTGCGGGACCTCCACCCTCATCGAGTCGCCGCCGCGATGATCATGTCCGCGAGCAGCTCGTCGGCGTCCCGGCGGATCAGGCTCCCAGCCGCCTCGCTCATCGAGTGCAGGCGGGCAGAGTCGAGCAACAGGCCCGGAAGGGTCCGGCGCACCCAGTCAGGAGTGAAGTCCGCATCGGCGACGAGGACGCCGCCACCGGCCTCCACGACCGCCGCGGCGTTGAGCGCCTGCTCGCCGTTGCCGATAGGGAGAGGCACGAAGACAGCCGGCAGGCCGATGGCGGCCGCCTCCGTGACCGAGTTGGCCCCCGCTCGGCCGACCATCGCGTCTGCCGCGGCGTAGGCCAGCTCCATCCGGTCCACAAAGGGCACGACGACGTAGGGCGGGACCTGGCCGGCCCCGACCGGACCCAGCGGAACGTCGCCTCGTGGCCCTTTGACGTGGAGCACCTGCACTCCCGCGGCAGCGAAGTCGGACGCGGCACCCGCGACGGCGTGGTTGATGCGCCGGGCACCTTGGCTCCCGCCCGTGACCAGGAGCGTCGGGGCATCCTGCAGGAGGCCGAAGTGCTCGCGGGCGAGCGCCCGCAGCTCAGCCCGGTCGAGAGTCGAGATTGCGCGCCGGATCGGAAGCCCGATGAAGCGACCGTTGGGTAGCTTGGTATTGGGGAAAGACGTGGCGACCAGGTCGGTGCACAACCGGGCCCCGAAGCGGTTGGCGACGCCCGGCAACGCGTTTCCCTCATGGATGACGAGGGGAAGTTTCTTCCTGCGTGCGACGACGTACGCGGGCATACACACGTACCCCCCGAAGCCGACGATGACATCTGGTTCGATGCGCTCGACGATGGCACGGGTCGCAGAGACGGCACTGCGCAGCCGCCCCGGCACGCGCGCGAGGTCGAGCGAGACCCGCCTGGGCAGTGGGACCGGTGGGATGAGCTCGAGCCGGTATCCGGCGTCAGGGATGACCCTGGTCTCGAGCCCGCGTGCGGTGCCGAGACAGGTGATGTCGACGTCAGACGCCTTGCGGAGCAAGGCGTCGGCAGTTGCGATGAGGGGCGAGGTGTGACCTGCGGAGCCTCCTCCGGCGAGCAGGATGCGCATCACCGGCTGCCCGCTGTCACGTCCGGCCCGAGACGGGCCATCGGGTACGACGACGAGCTCGCAGCGCCGCTGGAGCGCCGGGCTCATGGCGAGCAAAGGACATCAGGAGCCCCAGCGCGACGAGGGTCGGTACGAGTGCGGAGCCGCCGTAGGAGATGAGCGGGAGCGGAATGCCGACGACGGGCAGCAGGCCGAGCACCATGCCGATGTTGATGAGCGCCTGCGACAGCAGCCACACGACGATGCCGGCCGACGCGAAGCGAACGAACCGGTCCTTGGTGCGGGCCGCGATCCGGATTCCGGCGTAGGCGAGAGCCGCGAAGAGCGCGAGCACGACCAACGTGCCGAAGAGCCCGAACTCCTCGCCGATGATCGCGAAGATGTAGTCGGTGTGGGCCTCGGGGAGCCCGCCCCATTTCTGGCTGCTCGCACCGATCCCACGCCCCCACAGACCACCCGTGGCCAGCGCGAAGAAGCCGTGGCTGGCCTGCCACCCGTTGGCGCCGTACTCCGAGATCGGGTCGACGAAGCTCGTGAGCCGGGCGACCCGCTCCCGCTCGGTCGCGGCGAGTGCGAAGGCCGTCACCAACGTGATGAGGAATGCCCCGGTGAAGAGCCGGGCTGGAGCGCCGACGACCCACAGCATGCCCAGGACGATCGCGAACAGGACGAGAGCCGTCCCGAGGTCGCCTTGGGCGACAACGAGCCCGACCACGACCACCGACACCGGGACCATCGGCACGATCAGATGCCGCCACTCACGCAGCAGCCTGCCCTTGCGGGCATAGACGTCGGCAAGCCACAGCACGAGCGCCAGCTTCGCAAGCTCCGACGGCTGCAGCTGGAACGGCCCACCGAAGGAGATCCAGTTCCGGTTGCCGTTGACGAGAACCCCGAAACCCGGCAGATAGGTCATGGCGATCAGACCTGCGGACACGAGCAGTGCTGGCCACGACATTGCCCGGACGGCGCGGTGGGGCAGCCGTGACGTCACCCAGGCGACGGGCACCGCGATCGCCACCCACATGGCCTGGCGTGCGAAGATCGCGTATGAGCTCCCGTACTCACGCAGCGATGACACGCTCGAGGCGCTGAGCACCATCAGCAACCCCAGGCACAGCAGCAGACCGGTCACTCCGAGGACGATGTGGTACGACGTGAGCGGCCGGTCGAGGGTGCGCTTGAGCGCGGTCGCAAAGCTGTCGCCCGACGCCCCACGCGCCTTACCTGCCTCCCTTGTCGTGGTCGCCACGTCGGCCCTTCTCGTGTCAGATGTCGAACCACGGCCAGCTTCAGCGTTCGCGAAGCCACCGCACTGCGGCAGCGAACGCATCTCCGCGGGCCGCGTAGTCCGCGAACAGGTCCTGGGACGCGCAGGCCGGCGCCAGCAGCACCGTGTCACCCGGTTGGGCGAGCGATGCTGCCGCGTGGACCGCGCGCTCCATCACCCCAGTCTCGGTGTCTGACACCTCGATCACCGGGACATCCGGAGCGTGTCGCGAAAGCGCAGCCGAGATCAGCGCACGATCCGCACCAAGGAGAACGACGCCGCGCAGTCGGCTCGCCGATTCCTTGACAAGCTCGTCGAAGCTCGCTCCTTTGGCCAAGCCGCCGGCCACCCAGACCACGGTGTCGAATGCCTGCAACGAGGCGAGCGCCGCATGAGAGTTGGTCGCCTTGGAGTCGTCGACGTACCTGACCCCGTCGAGGTCGCCCACCTCGGCGATCCGGTGACGGTCGAGCTCGAACCCTTGCAGCCCTCGGCGTACGGCGTCCGCCGCAACGCCGAAGGAACGCGCGAGGGCTGCCGCTGCCAAGGCGTTGGCCACGTTATGCGGGGCGCCGCTGCTCACATCAGCCACCCGGGCGAGCTCGGCCGCGTTACGGTCACGTCCCTCGATGAACGCACGGTCGGCGAGGACATCCTCGACCAGGCCGATCATCCCGACGGAGGGAATGCCCAAGGTGAAGCCGATGGCGCGGCAGCCCTCGACGACCTCGGCCTCCTCTACCAGCCTCCGCGAGGGCGAAGCGTCGACGTTGTAGACGGCGGAGACCTGACAGCGCTCGTAGACCTTTGCCTTCGCCGCGGTATAGCTCTCCACGTCGCCGTGCCAGGAGAGGTGGTCCGGTGCGACGTTGAGCACGGTCGCGGAGTGCGCCGACAGGGTGCTCGACCAGTGCAGCTGGTGGGAGGACAGCTCCACCGCGAGGACGTCGAAGGGGTCGGGGTCCATCACCACCTCGCACATGGGCAACCCGACGTTGCCGGCAGCGGCGGCCCGCAGCCCGTCAGCACGCAGCATCGCCTCCAACATCTGAACGGTTGTCGTCTTGCCGTTGGTGCCCGTGACGCACAACCAGGGAGTCAGGTTCGCTGGGTCGCGCAGCCGCCAAGCCAGCTCCACGTCACCCCATACCAGCAGCCCGCGCCGCGCAGCCTCTGCCGGCAGCGGCGCGCCGGGCGGTATGCCGGGCGACATCACCACCAGGTCGAGGTCACCGGGAAGGTCGCCGCGCGGGTCGCCCCCGAGGCGGACGTCGACACCGAGGATCTCCAGCAGGGTGGCCTTCTCGCGCGAAGCCTCGTCGGTGGACTCGGCGACGACCGTCACGGCGGCACCGAGGTGCTGGAGGGCGTCGGCGGCCGCGAATCCCGAGAGCCCGAGGCCTGCGACCGCGACCCTGACCTGCTCCCAGGGTGAACGCTGATCCGCCGACGCCAGCCAGGAGGTGTCGCGCGGCTGCGTCATGAGCTCATACCCCGAGCACCCATTCGGCGTAGAAGAGACCGAGACCGGTCGCGACCATGATGCCGCAGATGATCCAGAACCTGATGACGATCGTGACCTCGTCCCAGCCGATCAGCTCGAAGTGGTGCTGCAGCGGGGCCATCCGGAAGATCCGTCTGCCCTTGCTCAACTTGAAGAACCCGACCTGGAGGATGACCGACAGGGTGATCAGGGCGAAGAGTCCGCCGAACACGATCAGCAGCAGCTCGGTGCGGGTCATGATGGCGAAACCGGCCATGGCCCCGCCCAGCGAGAGGGACCCGGTGTCCCCCATGATTATCTGAGCCGGGAACGCGTTCCACCACAGGAACCCGAAGCATGCCCCGGTGATGGCTGCGGCCACGACCGCCAGGTCCAGCGGGTCGCGGATCTCGTTGTAGCACTTGGCTCCCGGCGTGATCGCGCAGAACTGGTTGTTCTGCCAGATACCGACCAGGGTGTACGCCCCGAACACCATCACGGAGCTGCCGATGGCGAGTCCGTCGAGGCCGTCGGCGAGGTTCACCGCGTTGCTGGTGCCGGCGATGATGACGAGCACCCAGATGATCGCAACGACTGTCGGTAGCCTCCAGTCGACGACCCGGACGAACGAGATCGCCGACGAGGCAGGGGCGTTGCCGCGCGAGTCGGGAAACTGGAGACTCAGCCAGCCGAAGGTGACCGCGATGATGGTCTGGCCCCCGAACTTGGCCCTGCTGCGGAGGCCGAGGCTGCGCTGCTTGACGATCTTGATGTAGTCGTCGACGAAGCCGACGGCACCCAACCCGACGAACAAGAAGAGCAGCAGAAGAGCCGATGCCGATGGCATGTCCTGGGTCAACAGCTTCGCCGACAGGTAGCCGAACAACGTGGCGCCGATGACGACGAGTCCACCCATCGTCGGAGTTCCGCGTTTGGTGTGGTGCGTCGTCGGGCCATCGTCACGGATGAGCTGACCGTACCCTCGCTTGGCCAGGATGGCGATCGCCCATCGGGTGCCGACCAGCGTCCCGATCAGGCTCAGTCCCCCGGCGAGCAGAAGCGCTCTCATGCCTCCGCCTCCGTCGCTGTGCCGATGTCCGGGTCGCCGAGCAGGGCCAGCGCCACCTTCTCGAGCTCCGCCGCACGCGATGCTTTCACGAGGACCACGTCCCCCGCTCTCACGACACCCCGCAGGAAGTCGACCGCCGACTCGGCGTCCGCTACGGCGAGCGACTCACCTTCCCACGAATCCTCCCGAGCAGCGCCCCGGTGCACCTGCCTGGCCGCGTCACCGACGGCGACCACCTGCGAGATGTGAAGGCGCGCAGCCAGGCGGCCGATCGCCTCGTGCTCGCGCATGCTCGACGCCCCCAGCTCGCGCATCTCTCCGAGCACGGCGAACGTCCGCGTCTGCGGTCCCCGGCGACGTCCGATGTGGGCAAGCGTCATCAGTGCCGCTCGCATGCTGTCCGGGTTCGCGTTGTAGGCGTCGTTGACCACCGTCACGTCGTTGTCGCTGGTGGTCACCTCCAGCCGCCACTTCGACCTCGTCCGCGCTGTCTCCAGCGCAGAGACAGCGACGTCGAGCGCGATACCGACCGAGGTGGCCAGCGCGATGACCGCAGCCGCGTTACGCGCCTGATGCTCACCGATCGAAGACAGCTGGACGTGACGTCGATCGTCGCCGACAGTCACGTCGAAACCGACGCAGCCGGTGTCGTCGAGCCGGACATCGGTGACCCGCACGTCCGCCTCAGGTGACTCGCCGAACGTGACCACGTGCGCCGCGGTGCTTGCCGCCATCGCGGCGACGCGGGGATCGTCGGCGTTGAGTACGGCGACGCCGTCCGCCGGCAGGGCCTGGACGAGCTCCGCCTTGGCGGCGGCGATGTGGTCCCGGGAGCCGAACTCTCCGAGGTGCGCCACACCGACGTTGAGGACGATCGCCGCGTGGAGCGGGGTGATCGACGTCAGATAGCTGATGTGCCCGTGCCCCCTGGTGCTCATCTCGACGATCAGGAAACGCGTCGACCCGGTGGCGCGAAGCGCAGTCAGCGGCACCCCGATCTCGTTGTTGAGCGACTCGGCGGGGGCAACGGTGTCGCCGGAAAGCTCGCACACCTGCGCCAGGAGGTCCTTGGTGCTCGTCTTGCCCTGTGAGCCCGTGACGCCGACGACGTACATCGACGGCAACGCGGCGACCACATGGCGCGCCAGCAGGCCCAACGCGACGACGGTGTCACGGACCACGACGGCCGGCACCCCGACCTGCCGCGTGGTGAGCGCGGCTGCTGCACCGTGGCTGACAGCGTCCGTCGCGTAGTCGTGACCGTCGACGTGCTCGCCGACCACGGCGACGAAGAGGCCCCCCGGGACGGCGTACCGGGAGTCGACGAAGGATGTGCCGGTCACATGTTCGTCACCTGTCGCGTCCGCCAGGGTGCCGTCGACGATCGACGCTATCTCCCGAAGCGTCAGGGGAATCACTGCGGACCTCCGGCCCCTGCTAGCTGCTCGAGCACGGCGGTGACGACCTCACGGTCGTCGAACGGATAGATCGACCCGGCGATCTCCTGGCCGGTCTCGTGCCCTTTGCCTGCGACGACGACGGTGTCACCGGCGACAGCCTCCCGCAGCGCCGTGGTGATCGCCAGCTCGCGGTCGCCGATCTCACGCACGTGCGCGCCTCCGGTGACCGTGGCCGCGCCGGCGATGACCTGGGCCCGGATCGACCGAGGATCCTCCGATCGCGGGTTGTCGTCTGTCACGACGACAACATCAGCGAGCGAGGCGGCCACGTGCCCCATCAGCGGCCGTTTGCCGGTGTCTCGGTTCCCGCCTGCCCCGAGCACGACGGTGAGGGTTCCCGGCGTCGACGGCCGGAGCGCCTCCAACGCCGCAGTGAGCGCATCAGGCTTGTGCGCATAGTCGACGATGACGAGGAAGCCCTGCCCACGGTCGACGCGCTCCATCCGGCCGGGCACGTTGCCGACCGCACCGATGGCTTGGGCCGCCGCCGAGACGTCCAGTCCTATCTCACCGATCGCCGCAAGGGCACACAGAGCGTTCGTCACGTTGAACGCCCCTGGAAGAGCCACGGACGCAGCCACCCGCACCCCAGGCCCTGAGATGGTCATCCGCGATCCGATCCCGCTGGTGGCGACGGCGGAGGCCCGCCAGTCGGCGCCGGCGCCGGACGCCGAGAACGTGCTGAGCTCGATCGACGGCTCTTCGAGCAGGCGTACGACGCTGGGGTCGTCGACGTTGATGAGCCCCCGCCGCGCGCGAGAGGCAGTGAACAGCCCGCACTTCGCGGCGAAGTACGCTTCCACGGTCTCGTGGAAGTCGAGGTGGTCACGGCCGAAGTTGGTGAATACCGCGAGGTCGAAGACCACCCCGTCCACGCGGCCGACCTCGAGGGCATGGCTCGAGACCTCCATTGCGCAGACCTCGACCCCCTGCTCGACCATGACCGCGAAGAGCGCGTGCAGGTCCGGCGCCTCGGGTGTGGTCAGGTGGCTGGAGACGGGTTGCCCAGCGATGGAGGTTCCCATCGTGCCGATGACGGCGCTGACGGCACCGACACCGGACAAGCCCGCCTCGATGAGCCGTGTCGTCGTCGTCTTGCCCTGCGTGCCGGTGATCCCGATCATGGTCAGGCGCTCCGCGGGCCCGCCGTAGACCATGGCAGCGGTGGAGCCGAGCACGTGGCGAGGGTCGTCGACGACCAGGCATGGCAGGTGTGAGTCGGCGCCGATCCTCGCGCCGGCGGTGTCGGTCATCCAGGCGACGGCACCCGCTTCCTCCGCGGCTGCGACGTAGTGCGCGCCATGAGTGCTCCCACCCGGCCGGGCGACGTAGAGGTCCCCGGCTCTCACCTGTCGCGACGCCTGTGCGACGCCCGTGACCTGAGTCCTGGCGACGGCGGCAGCCCGGTCGGGACCCGACCCGAACGCGGCCTTCGCATGCTCCGCCACCGCGGCGAGCGAGACGGGGCGGATCGCAGCCGGCCGCGTGCTCATGGTCACCTCGGAGGAGGCATGGGAGGACACAGCCGAAGGGTAGCGACGCTCACCACTCCACGGGCAGCGCGGGCTCTCGCTGGCCGGTGGGTGGTACGCCGAACTTCTGCAGCGTGGCCGCCATCAGGTCATGGAACACCGGCCCCCCTGTGAGGCCACCGCCATTCCCGTCCTTGGGCTCTTGCACGACGACGTACACGACGAACCGAGGGTCGTCGGCAGGTGCGAACCCGGCGAAGGAGACGGTGAATCCGCGATAGCAACCGCAGGACGGGTCGACCCGTTGCGCAGTCCCCGTCTTGCCGGCGATCCGATACCCGTTGATGTTCGCGAGCGGGGCGGTCCCGTCCGGGCCCACGACCTCCTCCATCATGCGGGCGACGAGGCTCGCCGCCTTGGTGCTGACGACGCGGTGGCGGTCCGGGTCCGCAGCCGGGGTGACACCGCCCTCGGTGTCGACGTACCCGTCGACCAATGACGGCTGCACGTAGACGCCTCCGTTGGCGATGGCGGCGATCCCGGCGGCCATCTGGACGGCGTTGACCGAGAGGCCCTGTCCGAACGACACCGTGTCGCGGGTGATGGGCAGCCAGTCCTTCGGTCGCGGCAGGAGACCCTGGCTTTCTCCCTGCAGGCCCACGTCGGTGCGGGAGCCGAATCCGAAGTCGCGCAGGTAGCCGTACAGCTCTGCCGGTGGAATCTTCTCCGTCGCCAGCACCGTGCCGATGTTGGAAGACTTGGCCATGACTCCGGTGGCGGTCAGACGCAGCGTGCCGTGTGTGAAGTAGTCGTTGATCGTCGTGTCGTCCCGCGGAAGCACCGACGGGACACGGATCTTCGTTCTCGGGGTGATGTACCCCGCGTCGATGAGTGACGCGAACGTCAGCACCTTCTCGACGCTGCCTGGCTCATAGACGTCCTGCAACGCGCGGGAGCCGTAGTCCTCGGGCGCGGAGAGCTTGCGCTGGTTGGGGTCGAACGTCGGGGTGTCCGCGAGCGCGAGCAGCTGACCGGTCTTGACGTCCATCACGACGGCGTACCCGGCGGTGCCACCGGACTCTCGAACCGCCTGAGCAAGGCGGCGTTGAGCCAGGAACTGCAGGTCCTGGTCGATGGTCAGGCGTACCCCAGTGCCCTCCTTCGGTGCCACCACCGTGCTGTCCGCGAGCGGAAGCTGTTGGCCGTCTGCCATCTCGACGGTCGCCGAACCGTCCTCACCGGCGAGGGTGTCGTCGAGCGAGGCTTCGAACCCCGCGGCGCCGATCCCGTCGTCGGTGAGGAAGCCGACGAGGTTGGCAGCGACGTCGTCGGCTGGGTAGATCCGCAGCGTGTCCTTGTCGGCGTACACGCCGGGGTAGCCGGCCTGCTGTAGCTGCGAGACGACCGCGCTCGCCAGCTCGGGCTTCACGTGCCGGGCGAGCTCGACGTAGCGCGTGCTCGTCTTACGCAGCAGGGACACCGTCTCGATGTAGTCGACGCCGAGACGGTTGTGCAAGATGACGGCGATGTCTGTGGCGTAGTCACTCGCGTCGGTGGGGTCCGCCACGATCTTCGACGCGGCGACAGTCTCGGCCAGCGCCACTCCGTTCCGGTCGTAGATGGATGCACGTGGCGCCTCGATCGTGACGGTCTTGGCGCCCTTGTCGACAGCCATTGCGGCATAGTCGTTCTGGTCGATTCCCTGTAGCTGGATCAGTCGGGCGGCGAAGAGCGACAGCACGAAGGCGACGACGCAGAAGCTGCTCCACAATCGGAAGGACCCGGTCGAGAGCTCGAGGGTACGACGGCGGCGACGGAAGCGTCGCCGCGTGCTCCGGGTCGGCGCGGTGTGGTGAGGAATCGCGCGGTCGGCTGCCGGTCGTGAGCGCGCACGCCCAGACGCTGGGCGGTTGGCTCCTGACGACCCACCCGAGCCGCCGGGGGCTCTCCGGGTCACGGGTTGTCGCCCGTCGGGGGCGCGAGCCGCCTGGTCTCGCTCGCCACGCTCCGGTGCCGCTCGGGAAGCGTGGAGCCGGACACCAGCTGACCCGGGACGACGGGGGCCGTCTTGCCCGCCTGGACCGGGTCCGCGGCGACGGTCCGCCCGACGTCCACCTTGTTCGTCGCGACCGCAGGCACCGCTTTGCCGACGATCGCACCGGTCGACAACGAGAGGAAGGCCGGGCTGTCGTTCTGCACCATGCCGAGCTGCCGCGCCTTCTCAGCCAGTCGCTGCGGCTGTTGCAGCGATGCGACCTTGGTGCGGAGGTTCTGCTGCTGGACAGCCAGGCTCGACGAGGTCTGCCTGAGATCGGTGACCTGGTAGGCACCGCTCTGCAAGGCCGTGTTGAGGAGCAACAAGCCGATGAGGCCGGCCGCGAGGACGCTGACAACCAGCAGCACGAAGGGGATCCGCGGTGCGCGGGTGGCGACTTTCGGCACGATCGTAAGTCGCGGACGTGTGCGGCTGGTCACTGGGCGCGCGGTCCGCGCTCGGACCGTGCTCACCAATGAGCTCATGCGACCTCCCTGACCCGTTCAGCAGCGCGAAGCCTGACGGATGCGGCGCGCGGATTGTGTTCGTTCTCCTCGGCCGTCGCGCCCTCGGCGCCCCGCGTCAACAGCCGCAGCTCTGGCTCGTAACCGGCAGGCACCACCGGAAGGTCGAGGGGAGCCGCGGAGGTGGCCCGAGTGCGAAGCGCCTGCTTTGCCAGTCGGTCCTCGAGCGACTGGTAGGACATGACAACGATCCGTCCACCGACGGCGAGGGCGTCGATCGCTGCCGGCAAGGCACGTTCGAGGACGCTCAGCTCGTCGTTGACGGCGATGCGGAGTGCCTGGAACGTGCGTTTCGCGGGATTGCCCCCGGTACGCCGGGCGGCTGCCGGGATGGCGGACCGGATGAGCTCCACCAGCCGCCCGCTGGTCGTGAAGGGCTCGCGCTCTCGGTCTCGCACCACCGCCTCGGCGATGCGCCGGGAGAAGCGCTCCTCGCCGTACCGGCTCAGGATGCGGGACAGCTCCCGGGTCGACGCGACATTGAGCAGGTCGGCGGCTGTGACGCCACTCTCCTGGTCCATGCGCATGTCAAGAGGAGCGTCCCGGGCGTAGGCGAAGCCTCGGGCCGGCTCGTCGAGCTGCATGGACGAGACCCCAAGGTCGAAGAGGACGCCATGGACGCGGCTCAACCCGAGACGGTCGAGTACGCCGGTGATCTCGTCATAGACGGCATGGACCAAGACGATGCGCTCGGAGAACTCTTCGAGCCGTTCGCCCGCAAGCTCCAGCGCCCGCGCGTCGCGGTCCAGACCGACGACGGTGGCCGTCGGGCAGGCGGCAAGAATTGCGGACGTGTGACCGCCGAGACCCACGGTGGCGTCGACGAGGACAGCTGACGGCCTGGACAGCGCCGGGGCCACCAGGGCGACCACCCGGTCGACCAGGACGGGGACATGGGAAGGGCCCGACATCGTCGTCGATCAGCCGGTGAGCTTGGTCAGCAGCAGCACGCAGACCGCCAGGAGGGTTGAGGTGACGGCGGACGCGATGACAACGGCAGCGCCATCCTTGACTTCGTCGCGAACCCGACGCACGGGCGCCTCGGGCTCGCGGGTGGAGACTCCCCAACTCGACATCTTCGACCCTTCGAGAGTGTGGTGCGGCTGACGGTGGGTGGAGCGAGAGCTGAGCGGCGCTGGAACTCTTCGTACGGCCAGGTCCCCGCCCGCACCTTCGCGAGAGTGGCCGGCTGGCACCGGGGAAGTGGTGCCAGCGGGGCCTGAAGGGGCGGCTCGGGGACCTCGACGTACGAGGATGGTTGCTCGGTCTCGGACGGATGGTCATGACGGACTCGCGGCTGTCTCAGAAGTCGTGGGAGCCGGGCAGCACCTCCTCCGACCAGTCGGAGAACGCCGACTCCTGCTCGGCGCTGTAGGTGTTCCACGCCGCCGCATCCCAGATCTCCACCCGGGTGTAGGCGCCGATCACTACGCACTCACGGTGGAGCCCGGCGTAGTCGCGCAGCATCGGCGCCAACGTGACGCGCCCTTGCTTGTCCGCGGTCTCGGCGGACGCGCCGGCGAACAGCATCCGCATGAAGTCGCGTCCCCTGCGGCTCGTCACCGGGGTCTCACGCATCTGCTCGGTGAAGCGACGGAACTCCGTGCTCGGCCAGACGTACAGGCACCGCTCCTGTCCCCTCGTCACCACCAGGCCCTCCGACAGCTCGTCCCGGAACTTCGCGGGGAGGAAGATCCGGCCCTTCTCGTCGAGACGGGGAGTGTGGGTTCCAAGAAACACGGCACCTCCCCTTCCGAGTGATCTGCTCCATTGCGCTCCACTGTACTCCACATCCCTCCCTGGTCAACCGCTCTCACCCATATCGGACGCCTTTTCTCCTCGTCAGCACCCGAGAAGACCGGGTCGCGAGGCGTGGATCTCCCGATCCCATGCGGTAGGTTCGGCCCCGACGACGCGTGCCCCGCGCGGACCCGGCTGTGCGTCCAGTGCGTCATCACATCGTTATGGGTGGGTCATCGCGCGGACGGTCCGAAGTTGTCAAGATCAAGGCTTCCGGGTCTGACGATTCGGTTGACCTGTGTGAGCACGAGTCGGCAAGGGGACCTGATGAGCAGCTTCGACACCCTCGCTTCGGTGACGAGTCGTATCAGCATCAACATCGAGAAGGTGATCGAAGGCAAGCCCGACGTGGTGCGTACCGCGGTGACCGTGCTCCTGGCCGAAGGGCACTTGTTGATCGAGGACGTGCCCGGTGTCGGCAAGACGATGTTGTCGAAGGCCCTGGCGCGCTCCATCGACGGCACGGTCAAGCGCATCCAGTTCACCCCTGACCTGCTTCCCTCCGACGTGACGGGAGTCTCCATCTACAATCGGGACACGCGGCAGTTCGAGTTCCGGCCCGGTGGCGTCTTCGCCAACGTCGTGGTTGGCGACGAGATCAACCGCGCGTCGCCGAAGACCCAGTCGGCGCTGCTCGAGTGCATGGAGGAGCGGCAGGTCACGGTGGACGGTACGACGTACGAGCTCCAGCCGCCGTTCATGGTGATCGCGACCCAGAACCCGATCGAGATGGAGGGCACCTACCCCCTCCCCGAGGCTCAGCGCGACCGCTTCATGGCCCGGGTGTCGATGGGCTATCCCCTCCCTCGCGCCGAGCTTGCGATGCTCGACAGCCACTCCGCTGCGAACCCCCTTGACGACCTCGAGCCTGTCGCGGACGCCGCAGAGATCGCCAAGCTCATCGACATCGTGCACTCCGTCCACGTGTCGGAGCCCGTGAAGCAGTACGCCATCGACATCACCTCGGCGACTCGACGTTCGCCGGAGCTGCGGTTGGGTGCCTCGCCGCGAGCCTCGCTGCATCTGGTTCGGGCCGCCCGCGCTCATGCAGCGCTCGAGACACGCGACTACGTCATCCCCGACGATCTGCAGACCCTCGCCGTGCCGGTCCTCGCGCACCGCCTCATCACCGGTCTCGAGGCGCAGATGGGAGGTCGAAGCGCCGAGCAGATCGTCACCTCGCTGCTGCGTTCGATCCCCGTCCCCGAGCCGGTCAGCAGCTCCGACCGGGCCGGCTGAGCGAGATCATGCGGGCCACCCTCTCCAACTTGACGACTCGCGGGCGCGCGTTTCTGTCCGCTGGCATCACCAGCGCCGTCTGCGCGATCGCACTCGGCCAGAAGGACCTGCTCCGGGTGGGGCTGCTCCTCATCCTGCTTCCTGTGGTCACCGCCGTGATCGCCAGTCGCGGCCGCTACCGGCTGTCGTGCTCGCGTGAGATCGCCCCGGCGCGGGTGCCGGCCGGCCAGACGGCGCAGGTCTCGCTCCGGCTCGAGAACCCCGGCCGAGCGCCCACGGGCCTCATGCTGCTCGAGGACCAGGTCCCCTATGTGCTCGGCAGCCGTCCGCGGTTCGTGCTCGACCAGCTGCGACCGCGCTGGCAGCGGACTGTCAGCTATCCCGTTCGCTCGGAGGTCCGCGGTCGTTTCATGATCGGACCTCTCACCGTGCGCATCAGCGATCCTTTCGGGTTCGTGGAGCTTACCCGCGCCTTCACCACCCGGGCCGTCATGGTCGTCACTCCGGTCGTCGTCGACCTGCCCGCCGTGCGCCTCTCGGGCGACTGGTCCGGCACCGGGGAGAACCGGCCACGAGCCTTCGCTGCTGCCGGAACTGAGGACGTCATGGTGCGCGAGTACCGCCTGGGCGACGACCTGCGCCGCATCCACTGGAGATCGACCGCGCGTACCGACGAGCTGATGGTGCGTCGCGAGGAGCAACCGCATCAGAGCCGAGCGACGATCGTGCTCGACACCCGTGCGGGCGTCCATCGCGGCTCCGGGCCGGCGTCGTCATTCGAGTACGCCGTCTCGGCCGCAGCGTCCATCGGCGCACATCTCGCTAGGCAGGGCTTCACCGTGCGGCTGCTGACCGATGACGTCCGCGCGGCCGACGCGACGTGGCACGACCGGGGCATCAGCGGACCCGTCGAGGTGCAGATGCTGCTCGAGTCGCTGGCGGTGATCGGCACATCAACCCGCACTGCGATGACGCCCGCCATGGCCGACCGCAACAGCGCTGGCTTGCTGGTCGCCATCCTCGGTGACTGCTCCGATGCCGACATCGTCTCAGTCTCGGGGCTGCGCTCAGGAGCGACCCGCGCGCTCGCCATCCTCCTCGACACCGCGGCGTGGTCGCATGACAAGGCAGCGACCGGCGGCAGGCCGGTCGAGAGGCAGGCGCGTGCACTTCGTGCCCGGGGCTGGACGGTCGCCGTGGCTGGACCGTCCCAATCGCTGCCGGCCGTGTGGCAGGGCTTCAGCGCGAGCGCCGGGGTGGGGCCGCGTCACCCATCGAGAGTCATGGAGCAGACAGGACCGGCTGCGTGAAAGAGTCCCTTGGCGAGAGCTCGAAGATCGCCTTCCTCGGTTGGCTGGCGACTGTCGGAACGTCTGCCTGTTTCCTGCCGACGATCACCAACCAGAGCTACTTCTTCTATGGGGCCTCGGTGACGGGCCTCCTGGTCCTGCTCGGGATCGGGCTGCGCCTACTCCGGACACCGGCTCTGCTCGTCGTCGCGGCCCAGCTGGTGACGCTCGCAGAGATGCTCATCCTTGGGTTCGGCGAGAAGCTCGAGCTCGGTGTGCTCCCCACCAAGGCGACAGTGACCGGACTCCGGGACATCGTCGACTCCGGGATGACAGTCGCGTCAGAGTACGCCGCACCCGCACCCGCAAGCGCTGGGCTGACGATGCTCGTGCTGGTGGCGATCGGCGTGGTCGGGGTTCTCGTCGACTTCTTCGCCGCCGGGGTCCGACGGGTTCCGCTGACAGGCCTGCCGTTGCTGACCATGTACACAGTCCCAGTCACCGCTTTGCCCGACGGCGTTCCCTTCTACGGCTTCCTTCCCGGTGCGGTGGCGTACGTCGCGCTGCTGCTCGCCGACGAGCGCGACCGACTCTCCCACTGGGGGCGGCTCGTGTCCAGAAGCACGCCCGGTCGCGAGAGCACCGCCATGGACACGTCGGGACTCCTCGCCACCGGACGTCGGGTCTCCGTCATCGCTATCTCGACGGCTGTCGTCCTGCCGATCTTCATCCCCGCCTTCTCGTCGTCCTTCCTTGACGGCGACCGCGGGACGGGGCCTGGCACCGGCGACGGTCCTCAGCTCAGCTTCGACGACCCGATGGTCAGCCTCGCGTCAAGCCTCCGGCGACCGGAACCCGTCGACCTTCTCACGGTGTCAAGCGATGTCGTTCCCGACTACCTGCGCCTGGTGGTGCTCGACGAGCCCGGTCCCAACGCCTGGAGGGCGAACCCGCTCGACCTCGGCGATACCATCCCTGTCTCGAACGCGCTCCCGCGTCCCACCGGCGTGTCCGACGACGTCGAGCCGGAGCAGCGCCAGATGACGATCGGGGCGACAGCCGAGTTCCCCCAGAACTCGTCGTGGCTGCCCGTCCCCTTCTTCTCGCAGTACGTCGCAATCGACTCGGGCTGGGGCTACGTGCCGCGGGACCAGACCGTCACCGCGACGACAGAGACGTCGGCCGCCGGTCTGTCCGACTACAAGGTGACGTACTCCCAGAGCATGCCCACCCGCGAGCAGTTGGCGGCGGCTGGTGAAGTGCCGGCTGACGTTCGCGACGAGTTCGCGGCAGTGCCCGCCGACGTACCCCCGGGCATCGAGCGATACGCCCGCGCCGTCACCAGCGGCGCCGAGACGCCGTATGACGCCGCCGTGCTGTTGCAGGACTTCTTTCGTGACTCAGAGGAGTTCACCTACGACCTCGATGCCGCCTACGGCTACGGCTACGAGTCGATGACCGAGTTCCTGCAGGAGCGTCGCGGCTTCTGTCAGCAGTTTGCCGCGACGATGGCGATGATGGCGCGCACGCTGGGGATCCCGTCGCGGATCGTGGTCGGCTTCCTCGAGCCGGAGCGCAGGGATGACGACGGAGCCTACGTCATCACCTCCGACAACGTGCACGCATGGCCAGAGCTCTACTTCGAAGGTGCGGGGTGGGTGCGCTTCGAGCCGACGCCAGGGGTTGGCGCGACCTTGCCGTCCTGGGCTCCACGCGCGGTCGAGCCCACCGCGAGTCCCACCGGGCCCACGCCGAGCCTTCCGACCGGCAGGGACCTGACCGAGGATCCCCGGACCGATCGACCTACCGAGACTCCGGGAGCCGGCGCCACCGACGGGTCGGGCGGCGGGACCGGATCCGCCCCCTCGAAGGGCTGGCTCGTGCTGCTGGCCGTGGTGGCTCTCGCGCTGGCTCCGATGGCGCTGCGTCGCGGCATTCGCCGCGCTCGCCTCAGCGGTCCCATCGGAGCCGCGGAGGCGGCAGAGTCCGCCTGGCTCGAGCTCCGCGACCACATCCGTGACCTCCGCCTGCCCTGGACCGGATCGATGACTCCGCGGGCGAGAGAACGGGCGGTGACGGGTCTGCTGATGGGCGATGGCGAGGGCCTGGCCGCCCTGAACCGGCTGACACTCAGCGTCGAGCGATCGCGATACGCAGCCTCACCGTCGACAGGCGCGGACCCGGCCAGTGACGCCGTCACCGTGATGGCGTCGGTCAGCCAGGCCGCTGAGCGCGGTCAGCGGGTGCGGGCCCTGCTCCTGCCGAGCTCGTTGGTTCCGGACCTCAGAAGAGCCTGGGAGTCTCTCCTGCAAAGTCGCCGGAGCAGTGCGCCCACGCCTGAGTGACGGACCGACGTCGTGCGGCTGTGCGTCGCGTACAGACTCTCAGTAGTCGTCGCGGCGTCGGCGCCAGCGGTCTTCCATCCGGTTCATGAAGCCTGACGACTCTCCTGAGGAGGCTGGCCTCTCCCTCACCTTGTCGATCCGGTGCACGTTGTCGGGGAGCTCAGGCTCCCCGAGCCGGCGACCGTGGGTCAAGGCGGCGTATGCGCAGCCGAGCATCACGACGAAGCCTGCGACGGCGACGATCGTGAGCGACAGGACAGCACCGGTCATCAGCAGAACGACACCGACAACGAAGCCGATCGCGGCAAAGATCACGATGCGCTTGTGATGGCGGCGGGACGAGGCACCACGCAGGGCGGAGACGAACTGCGGGTCCTCCGCCGTCAGCGCCTCTTCCATCTGCTCGAGCAGACGCTGCTCTTCTTCAGAGAGCGGCACCATGTCCTCCACTCGACGAGGGTTAGCCGGGAACGTGAGGCCCAGTCTAGGCGCGGACTTCTGAGTACGAAACCCAGACAACCAAATTGGTCGCTGCGGCGTCTTGAGTGTAACCGGCTCGAGCAGGACGGCCGGTCGCCTTCTGCAGTCGTCATAACCCGCCCCGTTGTCGGTGAAGAGCCATATGCTTCATCCAAACCCGACACCACTCGCGCACCGGTGCGCACGAAGGAAGAATCGTGAAGAAGCTCTTGTCAACAGTCGGCATCGCCTCCGTCGTCCTCAGCCTGGGCGTGTCTGCCCCGGCGCAAGCCGGCAGCCCCACCACACCGGCGACAGTCGCCACCGCTGCGACGACGTCCGCCGCAGCAGCATCGGCATTCTCGATGCGTCGCCAGTTCGCCCGCGAGGTCGTCCGCTACGGCCAGTCGGACCGCGGCGTCTACCACATCGCCCACGTGCGCGAGCTGCAGTATCGCCTGCGTTGGGCGGGAGTCTTCTCTGTCGGCGTCACCGGCAACTTCGGCGACATCACCCGGGCAGCGGTGAAGCGTTACCAGCGCCGAGAGGGTCTGACCCCTAGTGGTGTCGCCAACCACGTCACGTGGGCGCACCTCTTGCGCGACACCGTCCGGCATCGGAGCGCGGTGCCGGAGGTCTGCCGTCGTGACGGCTGGCACGCCTGCTATGACCGCTCGATGCACCAGGTGGTCCTGCTACGGAACGGCAACCTCGTGAACACGTGGCTGGTCCGTGGCGGCGCCTCCAGCACCCCGACCCGGCGGGGGACGCACGCGGTCTACTACCGCGACCGGGACCATGTCTCGGGCATGTTCGGCTCCCCGATGCCGTACTCACAGTTCTTCGACGGCGGAGAGGCGCTGCACGGCTCGAGGAACATGACCGACCCCTTCTACGGACACAGCCACGGCTGCGTCAACATGTATGTCGAGGATGCCCGTCAGCTGTGGCGCCTGACCAACGGCAAGCGGCTCATGGTCACCGTCTACGGCGCCTGGGATTGAGATGAGCTGACGGCGGCCCGCGTCATGAAGGGTCGGCTTAGGGTCGGCTTAGGGGGGACGATCCGATCAAAGTCGCCGGTCGTACGGCCGATCCGCCGAACCGGGTCACCGCACGATCGACTGCCCGCTCTGCGTCCTCCCAGCCATGAGCACGCTCGCCCAGCATCAGCTGAGGCGTCGTCAAGGCCTTGTCAACGAGTCTTTCGACCCGCACCCCCACCAGCCTGATCCGCGCACGCTGCAGCCCGAGCGCCGCGAACAGCTGGGTCGCCGTGGCATAGATCTGCGGGGTGCTGTCGGTGGTGTCGGCCAAGGTCCGGGACCGAGTGATCGTGGTGAAGTCATGAAACCTCACCTTGATGGTGACGGTACGACCGCTGACGCCCACCGACCGCATCCGGGCCGCGACCTTCGTCGACAACCTGAGAAGCTCCCGGCATACGACGGCCTGATCGTCGGTGTCGCGGCCGAACGTCTCGTCCGCACCCATGCTGCGCTCGGGCTCGTCGTGGCCCCGCCGAGGCACCACCGCCCGGTCGTCGTCGCCCCACGCCATCGCATGCATCCTGGCGCCGCCATGCTGGCCGAGGGCTCGCTCGAGCACGCTCAGCGGAGTGTGGGCCAGGTCGCCGACAGTGCGCAGACCGAGACGATGCAGCTGACCTGCAGTCACCTCACCGACCCCCCACAGCTCCTCCACCCCGAGCGGATGGAGGAACGCCGTCACCTCATGCCGGGGGACGACGACAAGCCCGTCCGGCTTTGCCCGTCCGGAGGCGATCTTCGCGAGCCCCGCCGTGGGTGCGACACCCACCGAGCAGGTGATCTGCTGCTCGGCAAAGATCCTGGTGCGGAGGTAGTCGCCGACTGCCGTGGCCGACCGGAAGCGGCGCAACGAGCCCGAGACGTCGAGGAACGCCTCGTCCATCGACAGCGGCTCGACCATCGGAGTGGCACTGCGGAACGTCTCCATGATGGCTGCGGACACGGCACTGAACCGCTCGAAGTCAGGCGCGACGACCACAGCCCTCGGGCACAGTCGTCTGGCCCGCGTCATCGGCATCGCCGAGTGCACGCCGTCGGCACGGGCGGCGTACGTCGCCGACAACACGACGCCACGGTGACCGCCACCGACGATCACCGGCAGGTCATCAAGCTCGGGCCGGTCGCGAATCGCCACTGCTGCATAGAAGGCATCCATGTCGACGTGGAGGATCGTGCACCCTGTGTCGTCGGTCGGCGTGGTGTCAGCAACCACAGCCGACCTCCTGGTGTGTCCTCGTGCCCCGTGCGAGGCTAACTGCGGGTGGCGAGAAGGTGCAGCTGGGTCGCGATCGCCATGAAGTCCGGATCCGTCGCGACAGCAGCCTCGAGGTCCAGCAACGCGTCGGCAGCGCCGGGCTCGGTGTCGTCGAGTGCACCACTGATGTGGTCGGTGAAGACCCGGATGCCGCGGGTCTCTGCCACCGTGAGCCCGGCTTCCCCCAGCAATGACGTGAGCTGTTGCCGGCTGAACCGGCGGGGAACCGGGTCCGTACTCCCCCAGGTGCCGTCGGGGTCGGTGAGCGCTGCACGGGCATCACCCAGGTGACCCGCGATCGCGCGGGCAAAGACGGCAGCGGAGCGCTGCGCAGCCAGCACGCTGAGACAACCGTGAGCGACGAGAACAGCGGCGGCGGCCTGGAGGGCCTCAGCCGGCTCGTCGACGACTTCGAGGACGCCGTGACAGATGACGACATCGGCGCTGCGCTCGCCGACGGTCTCGAGCAGGGTCGCGGCATCGCCGAGGACTCCCCTGACCGAGTCGGTGACCCCGGACTCCGCGGCACGACTCTCGAGCGACGCGAGTGCGTCGGGACTGGGGTCGACGACGACGACCTCATGACCGAGCCTGGCGATTCGGACGGCAAGTCCGCCGGTGCCTCCACCGAGGTCGACGACGTGCAGCGGCCGGTCGGGACCGACGACCCCCCGACGTGCCTGGAGCACCGCCTGCAAGGCGTCGAACACCACCGCACCGCGGATCGCGCTGCGCTGACGCTCCACCACGGACGTCCTCCTGTGCAGGTCACGGTCGGCATACCGACCTGTCGGTCGCTCAACCCTAGTGGTGCCGACTTGTCAGACACTGGGGTCGACAGAGCGACCCGAGGTTCTGACACGTCGGCAGCGGTCATCAGCCGGCGCTGCCTGGAGACCGGTGCCACAGGGTGCGCGGCACCGACTTGGTGTCGTCGCCCGCCGGCCGGATGTCGGAGTACGGCGACTGCTTGAACCCGCTGGCGTGCACCAGCACCCTGCGTCGGCCCATGCCACCTGCCCGGGTGACGGGCGCTGCGGCGGGCTCGGTCTCGTCGAGCCGCGGCGGCTGCGTCACCACCGGACGCGAGGACCGGCTCTCGGCAGCGCCGGTGACCGACTGTCTGCCGCCGAGGTCGCCGGCGTCGAAGCCGAGAGGCAGCTCACTCATGAAGTCCCAGACGTTCGCCACCCCTTGGTGCTTCCAGATCTCGTGCAGGCGCGGCATCTCCCAGCATCCGGTCGCTCGCAAGGACACCCCTCGTGGGCCGGTCCGCCGGAGCTCACCGCGGACCACGAGCAACCAGGAGTGGAACAAGGTGGCGGCGTACGGTCCCTGGGCGTCATCGAAGAACGTCGCGTCGACGGGTCCGGTGCCGTCGTCGAGGGTGAGGAACACGACCCTGCGACCGGAGCGGATCGGTGGGGTCTGGGTGGCGACCTTGACCCCGGCGACAAGCAGCTCGCGGCGGCTGCGACACGTCAGCAGGTCACGCGACCAGGTGACCTGCAGCTGTTGGAGCATCGGGGCGTAGAAGTCGACGACATGATGGCTGACGTCGAGGCCCAGGATCTCCAGCTCAGCCCGCACCCGCTCGGCCCCTGACATCTCAGGGAGCCCGGACGCCTCGTCGAGGCTGGGGGTGTCGTCGAGGTCGAGGGTGAGCTGGACAGCCGCATCGGGACCAGCCGGCAGCGCTGCCTGCGACTGCACCGCGGCCTGCACGCGTGGGTCGTTTCCGCCGGGGCCGGTTGCCACGGCGGGGATCTTCTTGCGCCGAGGCGATGCGGCACGCACGGCTTTGTCGGTGGCTCGGCTCCACCGGTCGAGCTCGGTGACCTGGAGCAGCAGGTCGCGCCGGGTGACGCTGCCGCGGCGCCGGACGGGGACTGCGGAGCCGATGCCGTAGAGCGAGTCGAGCCCTCCTGTCAGCACCAGTCGCTCGGCGATCGGGCGGGACGGTCGTGCGCGCTGCCACAGGTCGGTGAGCGAGGCGTAGGGCCGAGCAGCGATGAGGCGGGCCACCTCGGCGTCGCTGATGCCCTTGACGTCAGCCAGCGACAGCCGAATTCCGACGGGGTGTCCGCAGCGGCGAAGCCGCGCGGACTCCCGCGACAAGCCACCTGGGTTCTCTGGCATCTCGTCATCCGCGGAAGCGTCGTACCCAGCTAACTTCTCGACGCGGTAGACGTCGTCGGAGACGTTGACGTCGAGCGGCAGCACCGCGATCCCGAACTGGCGGGCGTCGTCGAGGATGAGCCGCTTGGGGTACATGCCAGGGTCATGGGTCAGCACCCCGGCGAGGAATGCGGCCGGGTGGTGGGTCTTCAGCCAGGCAGACTGGTAGGTCGGCAACGCGAATGCGGCGGCGTGCGCCTTGCAGAACCCGAACGACGCGAACGCCTCGAGCACCTCCCAGCACCGCCTCGCGATGAAGGTGGGGTAGCCCCGGCCAAGCACTCGGGGGAAGAACCAGGTCTTGACGTCCTGCTTGCCCTCGTGGTCCCCGAGGGCCCGCCGCGCCTCGTCGGCCTCAGCCAGGGTGCAACCGGTGAGGACAGCGATCATCTCGATCACCTGCTCGTGGAAGACAACGACTCCGCACGTCTGCGCGAGCACCGGCTCGAGGTCGGGATGGAGGTACTCCGCAGAGCTCCAGCCCTGCCGGGCGCGCAGGAACGGCACCACCATGTCGCTCTTGACCGGCCCGGGCCGAAACAACGAGATGTCGATGATGATGTCGTCGAACGTCTCCGGCGCGAACTTGCCGATGAGCTCGCGTTGACCTGGCGACTCGATCTGGAAGCAGCCGAGCGTCTTGGTGCTCTGGATCAACGCGTACGTCGCCGGGTCGTCGCGGGGGGCCTGCTGCTCGTCGTCGATGTCGACCTCGACGCCGTCGACGCGGCGCACCTCGTCGACCGCGTGGGACATCGCCGACTGCATCCGGATGCCCAGCACGTCGAGCTTGAGCAACCCGAGGTCCTCCACGTCGTCCTTGTCGAACTGGCTCATCGGGAAGCCGAGGAAACTCGCCTCGACCGGGGTCCGGTCGAGCAGGGTCGCGTCGGACAGCAGCACCCCGCACGGGTGGACGGCGATGTGGCGTGGCAGCCCGTCGAGCTTCTCGACGAGCCCGAACAGCACATCGAGGCGCTCCTCACCGAGGCCCGATGCTCGGAGCTCGGGCAGCTCACGCAGCGCGGCGCGGGCGTCCTTGGCGCGGATGTGCGGGAACGCCTTCGCGATCGAGTCGATCTCACCCGGCGGCATCCCCAGGGCGGCGCCGACGTCACGGATCGCGTGCCGGACGCGGTAGGTGTCCATCATCGACACGCAGGCGCAGCGGGTGCCGGTGTAGCGGTCGAGGATGCGCTCGTAGACCTCGGTGCGGCGAGCGGACTCGACGTCGACGTCGATGTCGGGCAGCGCCTGGCGCAGCGGCGACAAGAACCGCTGCATGAGCAGGCCGTAGCGCAGCGGGTCGACGCCGGAGATCCCGAGCAGGTAGTTGACGAGACTGCCGGCGCCAGAGCCACGGGCGGCCACCCGGACGCTCATCTCGCGGATCAGGTCGGTGACGTCGGCGACGGTGAGGAAATAGGGCGCGTAGCCGAGCTGCCCGATGACGTCGAGCTCCTCGTCGAGCCGCTGGCTGACGGCGGCGTGCTGGTCGGAGGCGTAACGCCTGCCGATACCGGCGTCACAGCGGGCTCGGAGCACGGCATCACCACTGGTGTCGCCGCCTGCGGACTCGGACTCTCCCAGCTCAGGGAGGTGCACCTCGCCGAGGCCGAGGTCGGCGCGTGGGTCGATCGCGCATCGGTCGGCGACCGCGCGGGTGCGGGCCAGCAACCGCTCCGCCTCACGCTGGTCGAGCCCGGCATGGCGGCAGATCTCGTCGGCGATGTCGGCCATCTGCTTGCCGGACTTGAGGAAGCCCTCCGCGTTCGCGCGGTCGACGTGGCGCAGGTCGAGCGGGACCAGCCGGCGTACGGCGTCGAGGATGTCGGCGGCCGGCGCGTCTGAACGGTCGGCGTAGCGCACTGCGTTGGTGAGGACGACGCCGTGGCCGGAAGCGGCGGCGACTCCTGCCATCCGGGCTGCATGGGCGCTGGACCCCGGCCCCGACCCAGCGGCGCGGTGGGAGACGACCTCGACGAGCAAGTTGGCCGGATCGACGACCGAACGCCAGTCGCGTAGCACCGCCTGGGCGAGGTCGTCGCGGCGCCGGGTGGCCGCCCAGCCGAGCTCGGACGTCGGCCCGAGCATGACGAGCATGTCGTGGTCGGAGGTGAGCGTGGCGAGATGCTGCGCGACCAGATGCTGAGTGGTGACGGGGATGCCGCGCTCTCCCCGCAGATGGGTGGCGGAGACGAGTCGGCACAGCGCACCCCAGCCCGCCTTGCTCCCGGCGAGCAGGATGATCCGCGGCAGGGGCGCGGCCTGATAGGCGCCGCCACGAGCCGGCGACACCCGGTGTGGACTGCTCGTCGCCACCGGGGGAGGCAGCAGGCCGGTCGGCTCGATCGCGAGGTCGACGCCAAGAATCGGTCGGATACCACCCCGCATGCATGCCTTGGCGAACCTGACGGCGCCGTAGACCCCGTCGCGGTCAGTCAGTGCCAGCGTGTCCATCTCGGCATCGACAGCGCGCTCGACGAGGCGATGCGGGTGGGAGGCGCCGTACTTGAGGGAGTACCCCGAGGCGACGTGCAGGTGGACGAAGGGATCCATGGGCAGCCGCAGTCAATCCACACAGCCGACGAGACGCCACTGCGCGTCCGACCAGTCGAAGCTGAGCTCGAAGACACCCAACCCGTGAGGCACCCGCCCGCGGCCGGCCTCGACCCGCCACACATCCCGCTCTCCGAGCAGGTCAGCTCCCAGCCGCCCTGACCTCGCTGACCCGAGCTCACCATCGGCGCTCGTGGTCCCCCCACCGACACCGAGGAGGGCTGCCACCCCCGCCTGCTCCCACCAGGCGCCGGTCTCCACCCAGTGCGAGAGGACGTCGCTGACCACCCAGAGCCTGTCGCGCCAGAGGAACTGCTCAGGAGCCTCCTGGCCGGCGACAAGTCCACGCCTGACCTCGATGAGCTCGTCGTACTTGCGCATGGGCTTCCCCTCCGGGCGCCGCGAGGACGACTGGTCGATCCGGCGGCCGCCCGGCGAAGATGGGGGTCGAAGCCATCCTCGCCTGAGCGATCCGCCACGGGTGGGCCGCGAGACTCCCCCGTACTCGAACACATGTTCGAACAAGAGAACACTAAGCCCCGCCACCGACAACCGTCAAGCCCTCTCTCCCGTCGCGCTGAGGAGTCACGGATGCCGCCCAACCGGTGTTGTACGGATCTATGGAATACTATAGTTAAATCATATACTCGCTCATAGAAGGTAAGGTCATGGACCCGGTGCTCAATCCGTACTCGCCCGGCACGGGGCGACCACCGGCGGCGCTGGTCGGACGTGACGCGCAGCTGCAGAACTGGCAGGTCGCGCTCGACCGGATCCAGCGAGGGCGCACCGCTCAACCTGTCGTCCTCTACGGACTGCGGGGCGTCGGCAAGACCGTTTTACTCTCGGAATTCGCCCGTCGGGCTACCGAACGCTCCTGGATCGTCGCCCAGATCGAGGGTGGCGCCGGCAAGTCACTTCGGGAAGCGCTCGGTGAGGCGCTGCACGGTCCTCTGACCGACCTCGCGCGACCATCGGCTGGCAAGCGTCTGCTCCGGGGTCTGAAGACCGCGCTGAGCTTCAAGGCCTCCTACGACATCGGCGGCACGTGGAACTTCGGGCTCGACCTCTCCGATGTCGGGGGCGGTGGCGCCGACACAGGACTGTTCGAGACCGACCTGCGCAAGCTGCTGCACGACGTGGCCGCCGCCGCAACGGAGGAAGACACTGGGATGGCCGTCCTCATCGACGAAGCCCAGGACCTTGGCGCGGACGAGCTCGCCGCCCTGTGCGCCAGCGCGCACACTGCTGGTCAGAATGCTTGGCGCTGCGTCTTCGCCCTCGCTGGCCTGCCCAGCCTGCCGCGCATCCTGGCCGAGGCTAAGTCCTATTCCGAACGGCTGTTTACCTTCCAGCCCATCGAGCACCTCGACGAGTTGCTGGCAGCCCGAGTCCTCACCGAGCCGGCGACTGCCGAGAACGTGTCGTGGGACGCAGACGCGGTTGACCACATCGTCCGCGACGCGGCTGGTTATCCCTACTTCCTCCAGCAGTTCGGGCAGGACACCTGGAACGAAGCACACGGCCCGCACACGATCACGCTCACGGACGCACGAGTCGGCGCAGCCCGCGGCCGGGCAGCTCTCGACGCCGGGTTCTTTCGCGCTCGCTGGGACCGCGCCACCCGGTCCGAACAGCACTACATGCGGGCCATGGCGGCCGACGGCGACGGTGGAAGCGGTTCTGGCGAGGTCGCCATCCGACTCGGGCGCAAGGTCACCAGCCTCGGACCCACCCGCGCCAACCTGATTGCCAAAGGCCTCGTCTACGCACCCGAGCACGGGATCGTCGCCTTCACTGTCCCTGGCATGGCCGAATTCATCACCCGCCAGCCAGAGCTCTAGTTCAACGTCGAACGTAGGCGCCCTAACCCGGCGACGGGGTGTCCCGGTGCTCGATCCTCAAAATGGCGCACCTGTAGCGGCGGGAGTCGTGGAACCTGATCAAGCGTCCCAAGTGCGAAGTGCGCCCATGAACTCATGGGCGCCCCGCCGCGCGTCGGCGTTGGGGACGCGTCGAGGGCAGCACCGGGGCGGTCGCTTTCACGGTTCCGAATGCGAAGTGGCTGCGGACCGAGGCGAGGTGCGGGATTGCTCTGATGTCATGAACGATGAAGTGTTCGAAACCCTCGAGATCCTCAACCACGACCTTGACGAGGTAGTCGGCGTCGCCGGCCAGCATATGGGCCTCGATAATGGACTCGTTGGCCACGAGGCTGCGCTCTACCGCTTCGACAGTTGGCGTGGAGTGCTCGCCCAGGGTCAGCTCGACGAACGCGAGCACCTTCAGTCCAAGCTGACCAGCGTCAATCACTGCCTGATACGCCGCGATGATGCCAGCCTCCTCCAGACGCCGTACTCGCCGCAGGGTCGGGGACGGCGACAGGCCGACGCGCTCGGCAAGGTCCTGATTGGCGAGCCTGCCGTCGAGCTGCAACTCGCGCAGGATCTGTCGATCGATCGAGTCCATGACAGAAGATAGCAGAATCTGCCGCAGGTTTGCCTTGACGAGGTTGAAGTTGCCATCGTCTGCCATCGACACCGCAATAGAATTGCTGCATGAGGAACTCCAGTGTCCGCCCAGAAACCCGCCAGGACGTGCCGGCAACGGCGGATGTGCGGCCCGCACGCGCCGAGGACATCCCACGCATCGCCCAGTTCATCAGAGACCTCGCCGCGGAGGAGTCCTTCCCGGGCGCGGTGACCGCCAACGAGAGCGACCTTGAGACCGTCCTGTTCGGGGCGGACGCGTTCGCGCGCGCGCTGGTCGTCCAAGTCGCCGGCGAAGCAGTCGGCTTCGCCGTTTACTACCCCACGTACAGCACCGTCACGGGTAGGCGCGGCGTGCACCTTGAGGATCTGTATGTGACCGATCGATTCCGCGGGCACGGGATCGGTGAGCTGTTGATGCGTCGATTGGCCATACTCGCCAGGGAGACTGGAGGCCGGCTGGAGTGGTGGGTGCTGCGGTCCAACAC